>NZ_PYUK01000022.1:0-119390 GCF_003097365.1 Pseudomonas sp. B1(2018) | reverse complement strand
TCGAGGCTCCATCGTAAGTATGCGTCTTGCATTCCTCAAAAAAGGAACTTCGTCATTAGACGGTTCCACATTATCAATTTTGATGACAGCCTCATCGGCTAAATTGGTCGACAGCAATTTATTGGCTGTTACGTTAATCGGTGTGGACATGCCCTGGGCAGTCAGCTGCAATTGAAAGATACCGCTTTTGTTGTTCGCCCCGGTGACACGCCATTCATGAGTTGTTTGAGGGGCATCGAACACCGGTGCACTGCTCAAATCAGTCGGTAGAAGAGGACTGGTCGCCGTGCGCTTCAGCGCTATCGGGTACCCCGCGATTGGGCTGCCGGATTTGGGGACCAACTCCACGTCTTTAGCCTGCCCCCTGAAGAACACGCTACCACCGGCAGGAACGCTTTGCCCTCCGATCCTGACCTCGACTTCATCGGCCAGGTTGCTTGATAGCAACTTGTTGGCTATTACGTTAATCGGTGTGGACATGCCCCGAGCAGTCAGCTGCAATTGAAAGATACCGCTTTTGTTGTTCGTCCCGGTGACACTCCATTTATGAGTTGTCTGATAGTCATCGAACACCGGCGCACTGCTCAAATCAGTCGGTAGAAGCGGACTGGTCGCCGTGCGCCTCAGCGCTATCGGGTACCCCGCGATTGGGCTGCCGGATTTGGGGATCAACTCCACGTCCTTGGCCTGCCCCCTGAAGAACACGCTACCACCGGCAGGAACGCTTTCCCCTCCAATCTTGACCTCGACCTCATCAGCCAGATTGCTCGAAATCACCAGGCTTCGGTGGTACCACCCCTCCTCCACATCCCTACTATAAAAAACCAGGGTGATAAGGCCGCTCTTGCCATCGTCCGGTTTAATCTTCCATTCGAACTTGCGGTTGTCGGGATCAACCCAATTGCCAAAATCCGGCGATGCAACGATGTTCAAACCGCCATTCTGAGGCAACTCCAGGTTGAGTGCCTTGGCGACTTCGGGTGGGGCCTCCACCGTCACATCGTTCACCTGCCCACGGAGCAAAACGGGTTCCGCTCCCCATTCCACTTTCTTGCCGTTGATCAACAACGTGGCTTGTTTCCAAGGGCTTTTTACAGTTGCTGCGGCTTTTTGTTCGGTAGTCATGACGACGCGTTCCTTCTTAGTAGTGGACACAAAACCAGTCCAATAACTATCAGGAAAAATCGACATACCGGGAACTGTCATAAATGACAGATCAACTAGAACAAATTGCGATAAAAAACGCTGATGACTTACAAATCATTCAAGATTTTTAGCTGACGACGGTCTGCAAGCCCCGGATCACTCCAGGCAAGTAGAGACTGCGCATCGCGCTGATCGCGCCTTCAATGGCGAATACCGCCGTACCGGCAAGGTCGGCGATCAGTACGGTGCACTCGACACGGGGGCTTCAACGAAGGCAGCGCCCGGGTTTATTGCGTAACGCAGCGAGTCGTGGTGGTGGTTCGGGTCACCTCGCCGTTTTCAGCCCGCACATCACCCAGTACATCGGTTTTATCCATGGCCTGGCAGGTGCGTACAGGTGGGGGTGGCGTGACCGCTGGAGGGGGTGGCGGGCTGGAGCAGCCGCCGAGAATCGCTACGCACAATGCCAGCGAAAAGGATGAGATAACGCGTTTCCCAAGAGTTTTCATAGGTTGACCCGCGATAAGTGATAGACACATTTTTGTGACAACAAAACCGGCGCGTAAAGTCCATACACCTGTCACAAAAATAAATATCTGCGAATCACTCATAGCCCAGCCCGTGGCCAACGCCAGTAAAAGCTGGCAGTTCTTACATCACCGGATCAGGGCGTTGCAGGGAATTGCACTGCAGTTCATAACGCAATTCTTCGATCAGCGCGGCGACCGACTCTGCTGTTTGCAGCGTGCTCATGTTCAGGCCACTGACCACCAGGTCCACCTGGCCCGACACCGGGTGATAGAGCTTCACGGTCAGCCAGTGTTCGCCGGTGATACTGCATTCACAGGCCAAGGGTGAAAAACTGCCTTCGATCAGCAGCCTCAACTGCGCCAGCGTAATCATTGCGACGGGCCCTGGCGGTTTGATGCAGGGTGTATCGGATTCATGGGGCTTTTCCTGTTGGCGGTTTACGCAGGGGGCGCGCAGGTGACTTCACGTCGCCTGCTGCATCACCAGCCTAAGAGCCACTACAGCAGGCCGACACATGAATTTGCACCCTGCGCCTTAGTGCAATTGCACCTTAACGCTGCCCCTTGGGCCGCCACTCGCTGGAGAACAGTCCCCGTTCCCGCGCCCAGACAATCGCCTCGCTGCGGCTGTGTATGGCGAGCTTGGAATACACCGCAGCCACATGGTTGCGCACCGTGTTCGGCGCCAGTTTCAGGCGCGCGGCGATTTCCTTGTCGGCCAGGCCTTCGCAGATCAGGCCCAGCACATCGCGCTCACGGGCGGTCAGCTCGGTGAGGGACGCGCTGGGCAACTTCGGCGAATTCACGCTTTTTACGTTGGCCAGTTTTTCGATCAGCGTGCGGCTGAACCAGGAGGCGTCCTTCATCACTTCCTCGATGGCCGCCACCAGCTCCAGCTCGGTGCGCTTGCGCTCGGTGATGTCCATCAACACCAGCAGATAACAGGGTGTGCCCTGAATGTTCACGGTGTCCGCCGACACTGTGCAATCGATCAGCCCGGCGTCTTTTCTACGCACACGCACATCGATGCGGTCCAGGCTGCCGGTTTTATCCAGGGCGGCGAACAGCTGGATGCGTGCATGCCGGTCTTCGAAGAAGTCGATCTGCGTTATGCCGATCCCACGCACCTCTTCACCGGAATAACCCAGGGTATCCAGGAACGCTTCGTTGACATCCAGCACCATCTGATCCGCCGCGCCGCACACCAGTATCGGCACCGGCGACAGGCGAAAGGCCTTGGCGAAACGTTCTTCGCTTTGGCGCAGGGCGATTTCAGCCTTGTGCCGGGGTTCCATGTCGACAAAGGAAAACAGCATGCAGGCTTCGTCGTTGAGCTCCAGCGGCTGGCCGGCCACGATCACTTGCTTGCTGCCACCGTCGGCCAAGCGCAACTCGGCCTGCATCTGGGGAATGGTCGCCCCTTCGCACAGACGCTGCCTGGCCAGTTCCTTGTGCTCGGCCTGGTCCAGCACGTCCAGCTCATAGGTCGAAGTGCCGATCACCTGGTCACGGGCATAGCCGGTCATTTCGAGGAAACCGGGATTGACCTTGATGTAGCGCAAGTCACTGAGGCGGCAGATCACTGCCGGCGCCGGGTTGGCGGCGAAGGTTTTCTCGAAGCGTTGCTCGGCGCTGGCCCACTCGGTGACATCGTCCATGATCAGTACCAGCGATTCCGGGTCGCCACGACTGTCAGCCAATACCAGGCTGCGCACGCGATGGACCCAGGTACGTGTTTCGTCCGCCGCCGGCGTCACTTGCACCAACACATCGCTGAACGTCTCGCCCCGCGCGACCCGGTTGATCGGGTAGCTGTCGATTGCTACCCCGTGATTGTTGCGATAGCGCAAGGCGAAGTGTTTGGCATATGCCGCGGCAGTGGCACCCAGGTCGCTGACTTGTGATACGCCGTGCATGGCCAGCGCTGCCTCGTTGGCCCACAGGATGGTCTGGTCGGGGTCGAGCAGAATCACCCCGTCGGACAGACCGGCGATGATCTGCTGCAACTGGCGGCGATTGGTTTCCGTGCTCAGGACGTCCTGGCTCATTGCATCTCCACAAGAATGGCGACCCTGTGAGAATACGACCGCCCGGGCTTGCAATAGTGCAAAGAAACCCTGTGGGAGCGAGCCTGCTCGCGAAGACGGAGTGTCAGTCGACATGTCTTCACCTGACACACCGTCTTCGCGAGCAGGCTCGCTCCCACAGGGATCTTCATCATTTTCAGGTGGCCGTTTGACTAGTACAGACTCAGCGACGCCTCCAGCCGCGCCAACTTCTCCGGGTTTCGCATGATGAAGATCCGGCTCACCCGCCCCGCTTCGTCAAAGCCAAAGGTCATCGATGCGGTGATGACGCCGTCGGCCTTGATGATCACGCCTTGGGCACCATTGATCTCGATGGGCAGCCATTGGCAAGCCTGCCAATAGGTGTGCAGCGACTGACCGATGAAATCCAGTACGCGAGCGATACCCGCCAGGGTTTCGCGGATGGCCGGGGCCTTGCCGCCGCTGTCGGCGCAGAGTTCAACGTCCTCGGTCAGCATGGCGCTCAGGGAAACGGTCGAGCCGCTGGCGATAGCGCTGTGAAACGCGCTGAGCAATTGGCTTTGACGCATGGGTGGCGGCTGGTAACGGGCGTGTCCGTTGCCAAGACTCGCCTTGGCCCGGGACACCAGTTTGCGGCAAGCGGCTTCCTGTACGCCGACCGCATCGGCGACCTGCGGGTAATCCATGTCGAAGATTTCGTGCAGCAGGTACGCGGCGCGCTCCTTGGGTGACAGGCGCTCGAGCAGCAACATGAAGGCGGTGGACAATGACGAAGCCAGTTCGAGCCGGTGCTCGGGTGAATCCTGATGGGTGGTGTGAATCGGCTCCGGCAACCAGTTGCCGATGTAATCGACCCGGGATGTGTGGGCCGAGCGCAGCACATCGATGCAGTGCCGGGTGCAGGCCGTGGTCAGCCAGGCGGCCGGCGTCGCGATGGAGGCCCGATCGGCCTCCAGCCATTTGATGAACAGTTCCTGCACCGCATCCTCGGCTTCGGCGCGCGAGCCGAGGATGCGGTAGGCCAGACCGAGCAAAAAGGGCCGGCGCTGCTCGAACACAGTGACGGCGTTTTCAGCGGAGTTCATCAATCAGTGCCTCGACACCTGCAAGCGGTTCCACAGGTTGATCATGCCGATCTCGGCCGTCAAGGCGCCGATCTGTTCGTCGCTGAAATGCGCTCTGAGCGCACCGCGCAAACTGGCGTAATCGGTTTTTTCATCCAGTATCGTCAAGGCTTCGGTCCACGCCAGCGCGGCGCGCTCCGAAGGGCTGAAATCACTGACATGGCGCCAGACGATCAGGCGATCCAGGCGCTCGTTGGTCTCGTTGGCCTCACGGGCTTCGCGGGTGTGCATCTTCACGCAGAAACCGCATCGGTTGATCTGCGAGGCGCGCAGGTGGATCAAATGCTTGAGGCTGGGATTGAGATCATGATTGTCGAGGGCGACATGAACCTGGGTCAGGCTTTCGAAAACCTGCGGGATCGATTGCAGCAGATTGACCGGTTGGGTGTTGGACGACATCGTATTGCTCCACTGATTGAGGGATTCAACAGGATGACGATTGAGCATTTTGCTTTGTGACAGGTAAAAGCAAAGATCGCAGCCTGCGGCAGCTCCTACATGAGAACGAGTTCCCCTGTAGGAGCTGCCGCAGGCTGCGATCTTTTGATCTTCAAGCCGCCAGTTTCCCCTTCGCGATAGCCTCAGAAGCCGCCAGCATCGCCCGCAACAACACCGCACACCCGGCCGCCAGATCTTCCGGCGCAGCGTTTTCGATTTCGTTGTGGCTGATACCGCCCTCGCACGGCACAAAGATCATCCCGGCCGGACCAAGCTCAGCGAGAAAGATCGCGTCGTGCCCTGCTCCGCTGACGATGTCCATGTGCGACAGGCCCAGGCCCTGGGCAGCACCGCGCACAGCCTCGACACAGCCCTTGTCGAAGTACAGCGGCGGGAAGTCCGCGGTTGGGGTGAGTTCGTAGGTCAGGCCATGTTCATCGCAGGTGGTTTCGATGACTTCGCGCACTTCGGCGATCATCGAGTCCAGGCGTTCCGGTTCCAGGTGGCGGAAGTCCAGGGTCATGCGCACTTCGCCGGGAATGACGTTGCGCGAGCCGGGATAGGCTTGCAGACAACCGACGGTGCCACAGGCATGGGGTTGATGGCTGAGGGCGGCGCGGTTGAGCGCACCGACGATCACCGCGGCGCCGACCAGGGCGTCCTTGCGCAGGTGCATCGGGGTCGGGCCGGCGTGGGCTTCGACGCCACGCAGTTTCAGGTCGAACCATTTCTGCCCGAGAGCGCCCATGACCACGCCAATGGTCTTGCGCTCGTCTTCCAGGATCGGGCCTTGCTCGATATGGGCTTCGAAATAGGCCCCGACTTTATGGCCGCTGACTTTACGCGGGCCGGCGTAGCCAATGGCATTCAGCGCCTCACCCACGGTCACGCCATCGGCATCGACCTTGGCCAGGGTTTCTTCGAGGGTGAATTTTTCCGCGAACACACCGGAACCCATCATGCACGGGGCAAAGCGCGAGCCTTCTTCGTTGGTCCAGACCACCACCTCCAGCGGTGCTTCGGTTTCGATGTTCAGGTCATTGAGGGTGCGCAGCACCTCGACGCCCGCCAATACACCGAAGCAGCCATCGAACTTGCCGCCGGTGGGCTGGGTGTCGATGTGGCTGCCGGTCATCACCGGTGGCAGGTCGGGATTGCGCCCGGGGCGTCGGGCGAAGATGTTGCCCACAGCGTCGATGCTGACGGTGCAGCCGGCATCGATACACCATTTGACGAAGATGTCCCGAGCCTGGCGATCGAGATCGGTCAGGGCCAGGCGACACACCCCACCCTTGACCGTGGCGCCAAGTTTGGCCAGTTCCATGAGCGACTGCCACAGGCGGTCGCGGTTGATGTGTTGATGGCTGGACTGCAGAACGTCGACGGCCGCGTTCATGATGATCTCCTCTGGCTGTTCTTATGGATTCCTTCAGGTGTTTCTTCGGTGGACTCAAAGCCCTCATCGCGAGCAAGCTCGCTCCCACATTGGATCTCCAGTGTTTACAGATCCCCTGTGGGAGCGAGCTTGCTCGCGATGGGGCCAGTGCTCACACCGCAGATTTCGCGACGGACGGACTCGGCCGCATCACACTCAACCCGTAATAAATCACCCCGCCCAGGATCGAGCCGGTGAACCAGCCGTAGCTGTAGAACCAGCTGAACGCATCGCTGCCCAGGGACGCCAGCGTCAACACCACCGGCACGCCGAAGGCCATGAAACCGCTCCAGTTCCACGCCGGATACACGTCATCGCGGTACAGGCCGGCAAGGTCCAGTTGCTGTTTCTTGATCAGGAAATAGTCCACCACCATGATCCCGGCGATCGGCCCGAGCAGGCTGGAATAGCCGAGCAACCAGTTGGAATAAACGGTTTCCAGGCTGAGATCCGAGACAATCAGGCCGAGCTTTTTCAGCAGCTCATGAGCCATCAACGCCAAGCCGACGAAGCCGGTCAGCAGCACGGCGTTGGTGCGGTTGATCACCTTGGGGGCGATGTTCTGGAAGTCATTGGTCGGTGACACGATATTGGCCGCGGTATTGGTCGACAGCGTGGCGATGATGATCAGCGCCATGGCCAGCGCCACCCACACCGGGCTCTGGATATGGCCGATCAGGGTCACCGGATCGGAAACCGTCACGCCCACCAGCTTCACCGAGGCCGCGGTCATCACAACCCCCAGGGAAGCAAACAGGAACATGGTCAGCGGCAGGCCAATGATCTGCCCGACAATCTGGTCCTTCTGGCTTTTCGCGTAGCGGCTGAAGTCCGGAATGTTCAGTGACAGCGTGGCCCAGAAGCCGACCATCGCGGTCAGCCCGGCGGCGAAATAACTGGCCACCCCGGCGCCTTCGGGACGCTTGGCCGGAATCGCCAGCAACTCGGTCATCGACACGTTCGGCATGGCCCAGACCAGCAGCCCTACGCCCACCAGTACCAACAGCGGTGCAGACAGGGTTTCCAGCCATTTGATCGACTCGGCGCCGCGTATCACCACCCAAAGGTTCAGCGCCCAGAACACCATGAAGCCGATGACCTCGCCGGTGCCACCCAGGGATTTCCAACCCTCGAACACCGAGCCGAGGAACAGGTGAATCGCCAACCCGCCGAACATGGTCTGGATGCCGAACCAGCCGCACGCCACCAGGGCACGGATCAGGCACGGAATATTGGAACCGAGCACGCCGAAAGACGAGCGCAGCAACACAGGAAAGGGAATGCCGTACTTGGTGCCGGGAAAGGCGTTCAGGGTCAGGGGAATCAGCACGATGATGTTGGCAAACAGAATCGCCAGCAGCGCTTCACCGACGGTCAGGCCGAAGTACGCGGTCAGCACGCCACCGAGGGTGTAGGTCGGCACGCAGATCGCCATGCCCACCCACAGCGCGGTGATGTGCCATTTGTTCCAGGTGCGTTCGCGCACCTTGGTCGGTGCAATGTCATGGTTGTAACGGGGACTGTCGAGTACATCGCTGCCGGCTTCCAGCTCGAACAAGCCGTCGCGCTCGGTCACTTGCGATCTGATCTGTTGCATGGCCGCTCCACTGTTCTTTGAATTATTGTTTGCTCATCGGGGGCTGGCGGCTTCAATAAACGTGCCGGGTACCCCGATTACGCATCGGGCAGTTCCATAAACACATTGCAACCAACTGATGTTTATCAGTTTTATTCGCTGACTCGACTAGTTGTCAGGCCACTCAGGCCGAATGCCAGGCAAGTTGTCCGGACAGTCAGGACTCAAACTGGTGCGTTGATCTTTTTTTCAATGGCTGCGCATCAACCATAGACCATACTCAAACAGCTGATTTCACATAAGAAATCTTGACTATTTTTCGATCCTGTCAAGTGCGTCAAAATGGTGAGGTCGCTCACCATTTTGGTGATTCTTGTATTTAATCGTTAAATATCAATCAGTTAATAACTGAATAAGCTTATAAAAAATATTCTTGCCGATTCGAATAACTGCAGCTAGCGTTTAATCCTGACAGCATTGACAGGAATACACCTGTTGACGCTGGCGTCATATAAAACATCTAGAACCGGCACAAGCCGGTCATTGCCTGCGAGGAACTCGGAATGTCTCTGTTGATCCGTGGCGCCACCGTTATTACCCATGATGAAAGTTATCGCGCCGATGTGTATTGCGCAGACGGCGTGATCAAGGCCATCGGCGAAAACCTCGAAATCCCCGCAGGCGCCGATGTGCTCGACGGCAGCGGCCAATACCTGATGCCCGGCGGCATCGACCCGCACACCCACATGCAGCTGCCCTTCATGGGCACCGTGGCCAGCGAAGACTTCTACAGTGGCACGGCGGCGGGACTGGCCGGCGGCACCACCTCGATCATCGACTTCGTGATTCCCAATCCGCAGCAATCCTTGCTTGAAGCCTTCCATCAGTGGCGCGGCTGGGCCGAGAAGTCGGCGTCGGACTACGGCTTTCACGTCGCCATCACCTGGTGGAGCGACCAGGTCCGCGAGGAAATGGCCGAACTGGTCAGCCAGCACGGCGTCAACAGCTTCAAGCATTTCATGGCCTACAAGAACGCGATCATGGCCGCCGATGACACCCTGGTGGCGAGTTTCGAACGCTGCCTGGAACTGGGTGCGGTGCCGACCGTGCATGCGGAAAACGGCGAACTGGTCTATCACCTGCAACGCAAGCTGATGGCCCAGGGCATCACCGGGCCGGAAGCGCATCCGCTGTCGCGGCCGTCACAGGTAGAAGGCGAGGCCGCTAGCCGGGCGATCCGCATCGCCGAAACCCTGGGTACGCCGTTGTACCTGGTGCACGTCTCGACCAAGGAGGCCCTCGACGAAATCACCTATGCCCGCGGCAAGGGCCAGCCGGTGTACGGCGAAGTGCTGGCCGGGCACCTGCTGCTGGACGACAGTGTCTACCGCCACCCGGACTGGCAAACCGCTGCCGGTTACGTGATGAGCCCGCCGTTCCGCCCTCGCGGCCATCAAGAGGCGCTCTGGCATGGCCTGCAATCGGGCAACCTGCACACCACCGCCACCGACCACTGCTGCTTCTGCGCCGAGCAAAAAGCCGCCGGCCGCGACGACTTCAGCAAGATCCCCAACGGCACCGCCGGCATCGAAGACCGCATGGCAGTGTTGTGGGATGAAGGGGTGAACAGCGGACGCTTTTCGATGCAGCAATTCGTCGCACTGACGTCCACCAACACCGCGAAGATCTTCAACCTCTACCCACGCAAAGGCGCGATTCGCGTGGGGGCCGATGCCGACCTGGTGCTGTGGGACCCACAAGGCACGCGGACCATTTCCGCCAAGACCCACCATCAGCAGGTGGACTTCAACATCTTCGAAGGCAAGACCGTGCGCGGCGTGCCCAGCCACACCATCAGCCAGGGCCTCGTGGTCTGGGCCGACGGCGACCTGCGGGCCGAACGTGGCGCCGGGCGCTACATCGAACGGCCGGCGTACCCGGCTGTGTTTGACTTGCTGAGCAAGCGGGCCGAGCTGCACAAGCCGACGGCAGTGAAACGCTGAGAGCGGCCTTCGCTCCCACATTTGGAATGCGATCCCTGTAGGAGCTGCCGAAGGCTGCGATCTTTTGATCTTGATCTAAAAAACAAAGTCAAAAGATCGCAGCCTTCGGCAGCTCCTACAGGAGATCGAGTTGAATCAATGCCCATTCAGAGGCAGCACCTCAAATAACCGTGAGGCCAACACCGTGATCAAGACCCTGGACCACCTCCCGCATCCCGTCGAGAATGCGGCCGCCCTCGCCGGCCATTTCACCGATCTGGCACCGCCACTCAACGAGCGCCAGGCTCAGCTCGAAGCTTCGCGCTGCCTGTATTGCTACGACGCGCCCTGCGTGAATGCCTGTCCGAGCGAAATCGACATTCCCTCGTTCATCCGCAATATCCAGCAGGACAACGTGCAAGGCGCCGCGCAGAAAATCCTCTCGGCCAACATCCTCGGCGGCAGTTGCGCCCGGGTGTGCCCGACGGAAATCCTTTGCCAGCAAGCCTGCGTGCGCAACAACGCCCACGAATGCGCACCGGTCATGATCGGCCTGTTGCAGCGCTACGCCGTGGACAACGCCCATTTCAGCACGCACCCCTTCCAGCGTGCGGCCGCCACCGGCAAACGCATCGCCGTGGTGGGCGCCGGTCCGGCCGGGTTGTCCTGCGCCCACCGCAGCGCCATGCACGGGCATGACGTGGTGATTTTCGAGGCGCGGCAAAAGGCTGGCGGACTCAACGAGTACGGGATCGCCAAATACAAACTGGTGGATGACTACGCGCAACGGGAGCTTGAGTTCCTGCTGGAAATCGGCGGAATCGAAATCCGCCACGGGCAGAAACTCGGGGACAACCTGACCCTCAGCGAACTGCATCAACAGTTCGATGCGGTGTTCCTCGGCCTCGGGCTCAACGCCAGCAAACAACTGGGCCTGGCCCACGAAGACGCGCCCGGCCTGCTCGCCGCTACCGACTACATCCGCGAACTGCGCCAAGCCGATGACCTGAGCCAATTGCCCCTGGCCGAGCATTGCATCGTCCTCGGCGCAGGCAACACCGCCATCGACATGGCCGTGCAAATGGCCCGCCTCGGCGCCCGTGACGTGAACCTGGTGTACCGGCGCGGCGCCGAAGACATGGGCGCCACCCATCACGAGCAGGACATTGCCAAGGCCAATCAAGTGCGGCTAATGACCTGGGCGCAACCCGAAGAAGTGCTGCTCGATGATCACGGCCGAGTGCGCGGCATGCGTTTCGCCCGCACCCATCTGGTCGAAGGTCGTCTGCAAACCACCGGCGAAACCTTCGAACTGGCCGCCGACGCGATCTTCAAAGCCATCGGCCAGGCCTTCGATGGCAACTCCCTCGCCGATCCACTGGCGCGTGAGCTCAAGCGTCAGGGCGAGCGCATCGAAGTCGATGAACAGCTGCGCACCAGCATCCCCGGCGTGTATGCCGGCGGCGACTGCACCAGCCTCGATCAAGACCTCACCGTGCAAGCCGTGCAACACGGCAAGCGCGCCGCCGAGGCGATCAATGCTCAACTGATGCTTAACGTGGAGGCTGCATAAATGGCCGATCTGTCGATTGTCTTCGCCGGCATCAAGGCACCCAATCCGTTCTGGCTGGCCTCCGCGCCACCCACCGACAAAGCCTATAACGTGGTCCGCGCCTTCGAGGCCGGCTGGGGCGGCGTGGTCTGGAAAACCCTGGGGGAAGATCCGGCGGCGGTCAACGTGTCGTCGCGCTACTCGGCGCACTTCGGGGCGAACAGGGAGGTGCTGGGCTTTAACAACATCGAGTTGATCACCGACCGCTCGCTGGAGATCAACCTGCGGGAAATCACCCAGGTCAAAAAGGACTGGCCGGACCGCGCGCTGATCGTGTCCTTGATGGTGCCCTGCGTCGAGGAATCCTGGAAACACATCCTGCCGCTTGTGGAAGCCACTGGCGCCGACGGCATCGAACTGAACTTCGGTTGCCCCCACGGCATGCCGGAACGCGGCATGGGCGCCGCGGTCGGCCAGGTGCCGGAATACGTGGAACAGGTCACCCGCTGGTGCAAGACCTATTGCTCGCTGCCGGTGATCGTCAAGCTCACGCCGAACATCACCGACATCCGCGTCGCCGCCCGCGCCGCCCACCGAGGCGGCGCCGATGCGGTGTCTCTGATCAACACCATCAACTCGATCACCAGCGTCAACCTCGAGCGCATGGTGGCCAACCCCATGGTCGGCAGCCAGAGCACCCACGGCGGTTACTGTGGCTCGGCCGTCAAGCCGATTGCCTTGAACATGGTCGCCGAAATCGCCCGAGACCCGCAGACCCAAGGCCTGCCGATCAGCGGCATCGGCGGCATCGGCAACTGGCGCGACGCCGCGGAATTCATCGCGTTGGGCAGCGGCGCGGTGCAGGTGTGCACGGCGGCGATGCTGCATGGCTTCCGGATTGTCGAAGACATGAAGGACGGATTGTCACGCTGGATGGACAGTCAGGGCTACGCCAGCATCGCGGAATTTTCCGGGCGCGCGGTGGGCAACACCACGGACTGGAAGTACCTGGACATCAACTACCAGGTGATCGCGAAAATCGACCAGGAAGCGTGCATCGGCTGTGGTCGTTGCCACATTGCCTGTGAGGACACCTCGCATCAGGCCGTGGCCAGCCTCAAGCAAGCGGATGGCACGCATAAGTACCAGGTGATCGATGAGGAGTGCGTGGGCTGCAACCTGTGCCAGATCACCTGCCCGGTGCAAGACTGTATCGAGATGGTGCCGGTGGAGACTGGCAAGCCGTTCCTGGACTGGAATCATGATCCGAGGAATCCGTATCACGTCAGCCCTTAGCATTAGCTGCGACTGAACCGTCGCCTTCGCGAGCAAGCTCGCGATGGCGTCAGCCGGTACAACACAGACCTCAAGGCTCCAACCCGATCCCCCGCAAAATCACACTGGTCACCGTCTGCACTGCCTTTTCAAATTGCATGTCCGACAGCGGCTGGTGATCGTTGAGAATATTCACCTGGTGATCGAAGTCGGCATAGTGCTGGGTCGAGGCCCAGATCATGTACAGCAGGCTCGACGGCTCCACCGGCAGGATGCGTTTGTCGTCCACCCACTGACGGATTTTCGCTTCCTTCATCTTGGCCCAGTCGTACAGGCTCGCATCCAGCGCTGCGCCGAGGGTCGGTGCGCCGTGGATGATTTCGTTGGCCCAGACTTTCGAACCATGAGGCCGGCTGCGGGAATGGTTCATCTTGGCGCGGATGTAGCTGCTGAGCACCACGCGCGGGTCGTCGAACATCTCGAAGCACAGCGCGTCCTGCTTCCAGACTTCCAGCAAATCGAACAGCACCGCGCTGTACAGTTCGGTCTTGGTGCTGAAGTAGTAATGCAGGTTGGAACGCGGCAGTTGCACTTCAGCGGCGATGTCGGCCATGGCCGTGCTGCCGAAGCCCTTTTCAGCGAAGACCTTTTCCGCCCCGAGCAGGATTTTTTCGACGTTACTGCGACGAATCTCGATCTTGTGATTGCCCATGCGGGTCCCCGACAACAGCGTTGAGCAAGACTAGCATCCGCTCTGGACTGCGGCGACAGGGTAAAACGAATCTTCGTACAGCCGCTGTCGGAAAGCTAAACTCTGCGCACTTGGAAACTGCCTGAGGTACTCACGATGCTGCTCAAGAAAACCCTGACCATCACGGCCCTGCTCGGCTCACTGCTCGCCGCTTCTTCGGTGTTGGCCCACGCCCACTTGAAAAGCCAGACACCGGCCGCCGACAGCACCGTGACCGCGCCCACGCAATTGCGCCTGGAGTTCTCCGAGGGTGTCGAGGCCAGTTTCACCAAAGTCACCCTGACCCGGGATGGCGCACCGGTGGCGGTAAAAGCATTGACCACCGAAGGCAACGACAAGAAGACCCTGATCGTCACCCCCGCCGCGCCGTTGGCCCCTGGCGCCTACAAAGTCGAATGGCACGCGGTATCGGTCGACACCCACAAAAGCGAAGGTGCCTACGCCTTCAAGGTTGGCCAGTAACTCATGGCGAGTGCGCTGGTGCTGTGTCGCTTCCTGCATTTCATCGTGGTGCTGATGCTGTTCGGGGCCTGGCTGTTCAGACCCTTGCTATCCAATGACGAAAGCGCACTGGATCAGCGCCTGGCACGCACCTGCCGTTGGCTGGCCGTGGTGGCGCTGGCCAGCGGGGTCTGCTGGTTGTTGCTGATTACCGCGAGCATGGCCGGGGCCTGGGACGCGGCCTTCGATCCGTCGACCCTGGGCCTGGTGCTGGGCAATACCTTTTTCGGTCAGGTCTGGCGCTGGCATTTGCTCATTAACCTCGCGCTGGTGGCGTTGCTGCTGACACCCTTGCGCGCAAGCCTTGCACTGCGCCTGAGCCTCAGCGGCCTGCTGCTGGCCACCCTGGCCCCGGTCGGCCACGGCGCCATGCTCGATGGCAGCGCAGGCCAGCTGCTGATCCTCAATCAACTGATCCACTTGTTCTGCGTGGGTGCCTGGCTCGGCGGTCTGTTGTTGCTGGTGATGATTCTGCGACAGCCTGCGGGGCATTCGATCCGCGTGATGTTGCAGCGTTTCAGCGGCGTCGGTTACGGCCTGGTCGCCGGGCTGCTGATCACCGGGCTGATCAATGTAAGGGTGCTCACCGGGGCGTTCTGGCCGACGCCGTTGTTCAGCGGGTTTGCGTTGATCCTGTTGATCAAGGCTGCGTTGGTGGCGACGATGCTGGGCTTGGCCTTGTTCAATCGCTTGCGGATCAATGATTGCGAGCAGCGCCTGCAGGCATTGCGCACCAGCGTGATGCTGGAGTGGATGCTGGGGCTTGGTGCAGTGGCAGCGGTTTCTTTACTCGGCACCCTGCCCCCCATGATTTCCAGCTGACAATCCATTCCCCTGTGGGAGCGGGCTTGCTCGCGAAGGCGTCGTAACATCCAACATTGATATCGCCTGTGCTGACGCCTTCGCGAGCAAGCCCGCTCCCACAGGTGTTTCTCGGATATCCCTAAGTCCGCACCAAGTCATCGTATAACTTCCGATTGACAACCCACAAAAATCCCGCAAATATCGCCCCCCTATGTTGTACGACGACGTATGACAACAATAAAAACAAGAAACAAGGGAGCGTCACAGTGAGCAAGCTCGTCCGTAATTCGTCCGCCCGTTCTTCGCGTGCAAACCTTTCTCGTCGTCATACCCTGAGCCTGATCGGCTGCAGCGGGCTGGCCCTCGTCTTGCCCATCAACGCCCAGGCCGCAGGTTTCACCGACGACGCCAAGGCCACGCTGAACCTGCGCAACGCCTACTTCAACCGCAATTTCATCAACCCGGCCTACCCCCAGGGCAAGGCTGAAGAGTGGACGCAAAACTTCATCCTCGATGCCAGGTCCGGGTTCACCCAGGGCACCGTTGGCTTCGGTGTCGATGTATTGGGCCTGTATTCGCAGAAGCTCGATGGCGGCAAGGGTACTGGCGGCACGCAACTGTTGCCGATCCACGACGACGGCCGCCCAGCCGACAATTTCGGCCGCCTGGGCGTGGCGCTCAAAGGCAAGATTTCAAAAACCGAATTGAAGGTCGGCGAATGGATGCCGGTGCTGCCGATCCTGCGTTCCGACGACGGTCGTTCGCTGCCGCAGACCTTCCAGGGCGCCCAGGTGACGTCCGCCGAAATCAGCGGCCTGACGCTGTATGGCGGTCAATTCCAGCAAAACAGCCCGCGCAATGACGCGAGCATGGAAGACATGTTCATGAACGGTAAAACGGCGTTCACCTCCGACCGTTTCAACTTCGGCGGCGGTGAATACGCGTTCAATGAAAAGCGCACGCAGGTTGGCGTCTGGTACTCGGAACTCAGCGACATTTACCAGCAGCAATACTTCAACCTGACCCACAGCCAGCCCGTCGGCGACTGGACCCTGGGCGCCAACCTGGGCTACTTCATCGGCAAAGAAGACGGCAGCGCCAAGGCCGGAGACCTCGACAACAAGACCGCGTTTGCTCTGCTCTCGGCCAAATATGGCGGCAGCACCTTCTATGTCGGCCTGCAAAAACTCACCGGCGACGACGTGTGGATGCGGGTCAATGGCACCAGCGGCGGCACGCTGGCCAACGACAGCTACAACTCCAGCTATGACAACGCCCGGGAGAAATCCTGGCAGGTGCGCCACGACTACAACTTCGTCGCCCTCGGTATTCCCGGCCTGACCCTGATGAACC
The DNA here is from genome assembly GCF_003097365.1 of Pseudomonas sp. B1(2018). Classification (NCBI taxonomy): domain Bacteria; kingdom Pseudomonadati; phylum Pseudomonadota; class Gammaproteobacteria; order Pseudomonadales; family Pseudomonadaceae; genus Pseudomonas; species Pseudomonas sp. B1(2018). Next base: position 102,875 of record NZ_PYUK01000022.1, on the reverse strand, counting down.
GCTACATCAGCGGTGACAACGTGCACACCGGCGCCATCACCGACGGCAAGGAATGGGGCCGCGAATCCGAACTGGCCTACACGGTGCAGAGCGGTGTGTTGAAAAACCTCAACGTGAAATGGCGTAACGCGAGTATCCGCAAGAGTTTCAGCACCAACGAATTCGATGAAAACCGGATTTTCATCAGCTACCCGATCAGCCTCCTGTAAACACAGAACCACTGTGGGAGCGGGCTTGCTCGCGAAGGTGGAGTGTCAGTCGACATGTTGTTAACTGATACTCCGCCTTCGCGAGCAAGCCCGCTCCCACAGGAGGGTATTTCAGTTCAGCGAATAGGGACGACCCTCCGTCAATTTCCACCCATGCCGCGTTGACAAGCAGCGGAGACCCTAACGATACTTCACTCAAGTCATACGACAACCTACAACAAACCAATAACAGCGCACCCAGGATTCCCATGACGACCACAGCAACCGCCCGCCCCCCTTTCAACCGCCTGCTGCTGACCGGCGCCGCCGGTGGCCTCGGCAAAGTCCTGCGCGAAAGCCTGCGCCCTTACGCCAATGTCATTCGCCTGTCGGACATCGCCGACATCGCGCCCGCCATCGATGATCGCGAAGAAGTGATGCCGTGCGACCTCGCCGACAAGCAAGCGGTGCATCAACTGGTCGAAGGCGTGGACGCGATCCTGCACTTCGGCGGCGTGTCGACCGAGCACTCGTTCGAAGAGATCCTCGGCGCCAACATCTGTGGCGTATTCCACATCTACGAAGCCGCGCGCCGCCACGGGGTCAAGCGAGTGATCTTCGCCAGTTCCAACCATGTGATCGGCTTCTACCGGCAGGACGAAGTCATCGACGCCCACTCCCCTCGCCGCCCCGACAGCTACTACGGCCTGTCCAAGTCCTACGGCGAGGACATGGCCACGTTCTACTTCGACCGCTATGGCATCGAGACCGTCAGCGTGCGCATCGGCTCCTCGTTCCCCGAGCCGCACAACCGGCGGATGATGAGCACCTGGCTGAGTTTCGGCGACCTGACGCAACTGCTCGAACGCGCCTTGTACACCCCGAACGTCGGCCACACCGTGGTCTACGGCGTGTCCGACAACAAGAACGTCTGGTGGGACAACCGCTACGCTACAGCCCTGGGTTTTGTCGCGCAGGACAGCTCCGAACAGTTCCGCGATAAAATCGAAGCCCAGCCGATGCCTGCCGCCGATGACCCGGCGCGGCTGTACCAGGGCGGCGCCTTTTGCGTAGCCGGCCCGTTCGGTGACTGAACCTTCGCGCCCCGCTTGATCCCCACAACAAAAGCCAAGGGAATGAGTTGCCATGCAAGCTGAATTGATTGTCGACGCCCGTAACGCAGTCGGTGAAAGCCCGGTCTGGGTGCCTGAGGAAAGCGCTCTGTACTGGGTCGATATTCCCGCCGGTGGTTTACAGCGCTGGAGTGCCGACACCGGGCGGGTAGATACCTGGAAAACCCCGGAGATGCTCGCTTGCATCGCGCGTCATGCCGACGGCGGCTGGGTCGCCGGCATGGAAAGCGGGTTCTTCCGCCTGCATCCGCGCAACGACGGCAGCCTCGACAGTGAACCCTTGGCCCATGTCGACCATGCCCGCGCCGACATGCGCCTGAACGACGGCCGCTGCGATCGCCAAGGACGCTTCTGGGCCGGCAGCATGGTGCTGAACATGGGCGCCAACGCCGCCAACGGCAGGTTGTACCGCTACAGCGCCGGGCAACGCGGGCCACTCGATTCCCGGCTGAGCGGGTTCATCGTGCCCAACGGCCTGGGCTTCAGCCCGGACGGGCGCACGATGTATCTGTCCGACTCCCATCCGCAGGTCCAGCAGATCTGGGCCTTCGACTACGACATCGAAACCGGCACCCCTTCCAACCGCCGCGTGTTCGTTGACATGAACCGGCACGAAGGTCGACCCGACGGTGCGGCGGTCGACGCCGATGGCTGCTACTGGATTTGCGCCAACGATGCCGGCCTGATTCACCGTTTCACCCCCGATGGACGCCTCGACCGTTCCCTCGCCGTTCCGGTGAAAAAACCCAGCATGTGCGCCTTCGGTGGCAGTCGGCTGGACACCCTCTTCGTGACCTCGATTCGCCCCGGCGATGACCATGACGTTCAGTCGCTGGCCGGTGGCGTGTTTGCCCTTGATCCCGGGGTGAAGGGATTGCCTGAGCCTTTGTTCAAGTCCTGACGGATCGCAGCCTCGTTGCACCTGTAGGAGCTGTCGAGTGCAACGAGGCTGCGATCTTTCCCCCCCTTCCAACGCAGAACGAAAAACAATGAATCTGCTCGAACTCGAAGACGACCTCACCCGCCTCACCCTCGCCCCCGACATTGGCGCCAGCATCGTCAACTGGACCGTGCGCAGCAGCGGCCAGCCCTTGTTGCGCCACGCCGATGAGCACGCCCTGAACACCGGCCTGCCCGGCAAGCTCGGCTGCTTTCCCTTGGTGCCCTGGTCCAACCGCATCGCCGAAGGTGGCTTCGACTGCCCCGATGGCTGGCTGGCATTGGCGCCCAACAGCCTCACCGATCCGCTGCCGATCCACGGCAGCGCCTGGCAGCAGGCGTGGGATGTGGTTTCCCGGTCGGAAAATGAAGTGGTCCTGCAACTCGACAGCACAACCCCCTTCGCTTATCGCGCCCGGCAACGTTTCCGTTTGAGCGGGGGCAAGCTGAGCATCGAATTGAGCGTTACCCATCTGGCCGAACACGCGGCCTGGCATGGACTGGGCCTGCATCCGTATCTGCCGCGCACCGCCCACACCCGACTGCAGGCCGTGGCCCGCGAGGTATGGTTGTGCAATGAGAAAAAACTACCGACGCAACTCAGCGCATTGCCGGTCGAGTGGGATTTTCAGCAGCTCAAGCCATTGCCCGAATCGCTCGTGGACAACGGCTTCTGCGAATGGAACGGCCACTGCCTGATCCGCCAGCCTGACCTCGGATACGAACTGGACTGCCAGGCCACCGGCAGCGATTACTACCTGCTCTACTGCCCCGTGGGCCTGGAATTTTTCTGCATCGAACCGGTGAGCCACCCGGTCAACGCGCACCACCTGCCCGGTCGGCCGGGGTTGCGCTTGCTAGAGCAAGGTCAAGCCATCGAACTGGGCTTGACCTTGCAGTATCGGCCGTTTCAGGCAGATGCCCCCAACAGTTGACTCAACACCGCTCGCAACTTGCCGGGCTTCACCGGTTTGTTCAGCAAGGGCGCATTGAGCCGCTGCAACGCACGCCGACAATGGTCGGTGCGGTCGGCAGTAATGATCACCGCGGGAATGTACTGGTGGAAATGCTCGCGCAAATGTCGCACCACATCACAGCCGACCACCCCGTGATCGAGGTGGTAGTCCGCGAGAATCAGTTCCGGCGCCTGCCCGCCTGACGCCGCCAGCGCAGCCGCTTCATCGGTGGCGACCAGAACCTCGCAGCCCCACTGCCCGAGCAACGCGCCCATGCTCTGGAGAATGCTCACTTCGTTGTCGATCACCAGTAAACGGCGTCCCGGCAACGGGTTGCCGGTACCCGGCTGTGGCACCGCCTGGCTCACGGGCAATGGAACCTCGTCGGATAACGGCACCTCGATGCTGAACATCGAACCCCGCCCCGGCAACGAGTGAACGCCAATCCTGTAGCCAAGGATCTTGGCGATGCGCTCGACAATCGCCAACCCCAGGCCCACGCCCTTGCGGTCGGCGGCGCGGCCGACGTCCAGTTGGTTGAACTCGAGGAAGATCGAATCGAGCCGGTCGGCGGCGATGCCACGCCCGGTGTCCCAGACCTCCAGGCGCAACATCTCGCCCCGACGCCTTGCCGCCAGCAGGATGCTGCCGTCATCGGTGTAGCGGCAGGCATTGCTGAGGAAGTTGCGCAGGATCCGCGTCATCAGGCGCAAGTCGGTGCTGATGGCGTAATCGGCCATGTGCACCCGCAGGTTCAAGCCGGCCGCCTGGGCGACGGACTGGAACTCCGACACCAGAGGCCCCAGCAGTTCGTCGAGGCGGTATGACGCAACGTCCGGCTTGACCGCGGCCTGATCGAGCCGGGAAATGTCCAGCAGATCCGTCAGCAGGTCTTCGGCCCCTTCCAGGGCCTGGTGAGTGCGTTCCACCAGCACCTGTTCGGCTTGCGGCAATTGGCGTTCGCGCAAGGTCGATATCAGCAACCGCGCGGCGTTCAGCGGTTGCAGCAGGTCGTGGCTGGCGGCAGCGAGGTATTTGTCCTTGCTGTGGTTGGCGGCCTCGGCGGCATCGCGGGCATCGCGCAAAGCCTTGGCAATCTGTTTACGCTGGGTGATCTGCTGCTGAAGGTTGCGGTTGGCTTCGAGCAATTCATCGGTGCGCGCGACGACGCGCTGCTCCAGTTCATCATTGAGTTGCTGCAGGCGTCGCTGGGCCAGCTTGCGCTCGGTGATATCGGAGACGAAACCTTCCACCAGGCCCTCCTGGCCGGGCTTGAGCAGCAGGTTCATCAACACATCCAGGTGACTGCCATCCTTGCGTCGCAAGCGGGTTTCATAGCCGTGCAGGCTGCGCTGGTGCCTGAGGATTTCGCCGATGGCTTCCAGTTCCTGCGCGCCGTCGACGAACAGGGTGCTGCCCAGGTCAGTCAGGGAGAACAGCACCTCCTGCGGGTCCTGGTAGCCGAGCATGTGTGCCAGCGCCGGGTTGGCGGCGCGCATGCCATCGTGCAGGCTGGCCTGGAAGATCCCGTGCACCGCGTTTTCGAACAGCCACTTGTAGCGGTTGCGCTCGGCTTCCAGATCATCCAGGCGCGCGGCCAGTTCCGGGTAATGACTCTTACGCGCCGAATGGCTGCCCAGCCCCAGCAGCCCGGTGAGGGCCCGTTGTTGCTCGTCAGAGGGCTTCGCCATAGACGACCTCGACATCGCGCTGGCTGGATTCGCGCGGGTTGGTCAGGATGCACGGATCGTGCATCGCATGCTGCGACAGGAACGGAATGTCCGAGGTCCGCACGCCATGCAAACCGAGGGTTTCGTGAAAGCCGATGGCGTGCTTGAGGGCGATCAGGTGTTCGACCAGGCGCCCGCAGATCTGCCGGTGATTCAGGCCCCGGCAGTCGATGCCGAACGTCTCGGCGATTACCTTGAAGCGCTCCGGTGCCGAGTTGTAATTGAAGGCCACCACATGCTCGACCAGCACCGCGTTGCACAGGCCATGGGGCAGGTCGAGAAAGCCGCCAAGGCTGTGGGACATGGCATGCACGGCGCCCAGGATGGCGTTGGAGAACGCCAGCCCGGCCTGCATGCTGCCGAGCATGATCTTCTCGCGCAGGGCAATGTCGCTCGGGTTGGCGATCATCTGCACCAGGTTGCCATTGATCAGGCGCATCGCCTCCAGCGCATGAGGATCGGTCAGCGGCCCGTGGCCCGTGGACACGAAGGCTTCGATGGCATGCACCAGGGCGTCGATGCCGGTGCAGGCCGACAGGAACGGATCCATGCTCAGGGTGGTTTCCGGATCGATCAGCGAAACGTCCGGCACCACGGCCTTGCTGACGATGGAGAACTTCATGCGCTCCTGCTGGTTGGAAATGATCACGAATTGCGAGACATCGGCCGAGGTGCCGGCGGTGGTCGGAATCAGGATCAGTGGCGGGCTGGGCACGCGGATGGTGTCCACGCCCTCGAAATCGAGAATGCTGCGGCCATGGGCGACGACAATGCCGATGCCCTTGCCGCAGTCCATCGGGCTGCCGCCACCCACGGCGACGATCACGTCGCAGTGGTTTTCCCGGTACATCTCGGCACCGAGCATCACCTCTTCAACCCGAGGGTTGGGCGAGACATCGCTGTACAGGCAGTACTCGATGCCCAGCGCCTGCAGGCTGGCCTCGACATCGGCGACCCAACCGGCGGCGATCACGCCGGGGTCACTGACCACCAGGACCTTGCGTGCACCAAAGGTCTTGGCGTAATTGCCGACACTGTGCCGGCTACCGGCACCGAAAATGATTTCAGGGGAAACGAACTTGCGCAGCTGGTTGAGACTCTGGCTCATTGGAAAGCCTGTTTTTATTGTTTTGGAAGGTAGAAACCACACTAAACCATCCTGCTGTGAATGCAATCAGACCAATGGGTAGCACTGCCAGGAGTGTACTCACATTCAAATTCACCGCAGCCCCCCTGTGGGAGCGGGCTTGCTCGCGAAGAGGCCTTAACATTCAACATTTATATTGCCTGACCCACCGCTTTCGCGAGCAAGCCCGCTCCCACAAGGGATCTGTGTCGCCAGACTAGCCGCGGTAGATCAGCTGCGAAGCCTTCGCGTTGCGCAATGTCAGATGCTCCATCCCCATCCCCGGCGCCTCGGCTTCCTCACGGGCCTTGAGGATCACTCCGTGGTGCGGCGACTTGCTGCACACCGGGTCGGCATTGGCGGCATCGCCGGTCAGCATGAAGGCCTGGCAGCGGCACCCGCCCAGGTCCTTGTGCTTTTCGTCGCAGGAGCGGCACGGCTCCTTCATCCAGTCGTCGCCGCGAAAACGATTGAAGCCGAACGAGTCGTTCCAGATGTGCGAGAGGCTGTGCTCGCGCACGTTGGGAAACGCTACCGGCAACTGCCGGGCGCTGTGGCAAGGCAAGGCCGTGCCGTCGGGGGTGATGTCGAGAAACAGGTTGGCCCAGCCGTTCATGCAGGTCTTGGGACGTTCCTCGTAGTAGTCCGGGGTGACGAAGATCAACTTGCACGGGTGACCCTGGGCTTCAAGGCGTTCGCGGTATTGGTTAGTGATGCGCTCGGCGCGCTGCAATTGCTCGCGAGTGGGCAGCAGGCCGACGCGGTTGAGTTCAGCCCAGCCGTAGAACTGGCAGGTGGCCAACTCGACAAAGTCCGCCTCCAGCTCCAGGCACAGCTCGATGATCTGCGCGATCCGGTCGATGTTGTGCCGATGGGTGACGAAATTCAGCACCATCGGATAGCCCTGGGCTTTCACCGCACGGGCCATGGCGAGTTTCTGGGCAAAGGCCTTGCGCGAGCCGGCGAGCATGTTGTTCACCGCTTCGTCGGCGGCCTGGAAGCTGATCTGGATATGGTCCAGCCCGGCCACCTTGAAGTCGCGCACCTTCTGCTCGGTCAGGCCGATGCCGGAGGTGATCAGATTGGTGTAGTAGCCCATGTCCCGGGCGGCCTTGATCAGTTCGGCGAGGTCCTGGCGCACCAGCGGCTCACCACCGGAAAAGCCCAATTGCGCGGCGCCCATGTCCCGCGCTTCGCGGAATACGCGAATCCATTCTTGTGTGCTCAGTTCCTCGCCGTGCCGGGCAAAGTCCAACGGATTGGAGCAATAGGGGCACTGCAACGGGCAGCGGTAAGTCAGCTCGGCGAGCAGCCACAACGGCGGTCCGGGCAGCGTCTCACTCGATCCAGAATTGCGCATGGGCCACCTCCAGAAACGCCAGCACGTCTTCGTCGATCCCGGGCACGCCGGGGAAATTCGCGCTCAATCGCTCAATGATCGCCGCCACACTGCGCTGGCCATCCACCAGGTCGAGAATCTGCCCGGCACTGGCGTTGAGCTTGATCATGCCTTCGGGGTACAGCAGCACATGGCAGTCCTGACGGGGCTCCCATTGCAGACGAAAACCGCGACGCAAGGCCGGTGACTGCTGGCGGTCGATCAGGCTCACAGGGCGATCCCCCGGTGCCAGACCTTGTCGCCGGTAACCGTGTGATACGGCGGGCGCGCAAGTTCGTAGGCCATGCTCATGGCATCGAGCATGCTCCACAGCACGTCGAGCTTGAACTGCAGGATCTCCAGCATGCGTTGTTGCCCCTCGGCCGTCACGTAGTGCGCCAGGGTGATGCGCAACCCATGCTCGACATCGCGCCGCGCCTGGCTCAGGCGCGTGCGGAAATAGTCGTAGCCGGCGACGTCGATCCACGGGTAATGGGTCGGCCAGGCATCGAGTCGCGACTGATGGATCTGTGGGGCAAAGAGTTCGGTCAGCGAACTGCTGGCCGCTTCCTGCCAGCAGGCGCGACGGGCGAAATTGACGTAGGCGTCCACCGCGAAACGCACGCCGGGCAGCACCAGCTCCTGGGAGAGGATCTGCTCGCGATCCAGACCCACGGCTTCGCCCAGGCGCAGCCAGGCTTCGATTCCGCCCTCGCTGCCGGGGGCGCCGTCGTGGTCGAGGATCCGTTGCAGCCACTCGCGGCGCACGTCGCGGTCCGGGCAGTTGGCGAGAATCGCGGCGTCCTTCAGGGGAATGTTGATCTGATAGTAGAAGCGATTGGCGACCCAGCCCTGGATCTGCTCGCGGCTGGCGCGGCCGGCGTACATGGCTTGATGGAAAGGATGGTGGATGTGGTAGTAGGCGCCCTTGGCGCGCAGGGCGGCTTCGAATTCGCTGGGGGACAGGGGGGTGTCGGTCATTGCGGGTCTCCGGGGAATCTTCGGTGTCTGATCCGGCCTCTTCGCGGGCAAGCCCGCTCCCACAGGGTTCGGCAGTGTCCACAAAACCTGTGGGAGCGGGCTTGCCCGCGAAGGCGTCCTTCGCTACAGCTCAATACTCATGCCGTCGTATGCCACTTCGATCCCCCGCCGCTCCAGCAAAGCCCGCTCGGCCGAGTCTTCATCGAGAATGGGATTGGTGTTGTTGATGTGGATCAGCACCTTGCGCTGGCGGTTGAAACCCTCCAGCACGTCCAGCATCCCGCCGGGGCCGCTTTGTGGGAGGTGCCCCATTTCGCTGCCCTGGCTCTGGCCGACTTCGCACAGACGCATCTCGTCGTCGCGCCACAGGGTGCCGTCCAGCAGCAGGCAATCGGCACGCTGCATCCAGCCCAGCACTTCATCGTCGATTCGGCCAAGGCCCGGCGCATAGAACAGCGACGCGCCGCTGCGCAGGTCTTCAACGAACAGGCCAATGGTGTCGCCCGGTTGCGGGTTGCCGCGATTGGGCGAATACGGCGGCGCGTTGCTCACCAGGGGAATCGCGCGAAATTGCAAATGCCCGCAGGCCGGGATGCCGAACGGCTGGCGATCGAGGCCGACCGGTTGCCAGTGCAGTCCGCCGTTCCAGTGTCCGAGCATGGTGAACAGCGGGAAACCGCTGCTCAGGTCCTGATGCACACGCTCGGTGCACCAGACGTCATGGGGGCAGCCTTCGCGCAGGCTGAGCAAACCGGTGCAATGGTCGATCTGGCTGTCCAGCAGCACGATACCGGCGATGGCGCTGTCACGCAGGCGCCGCGCCGGTTGCAGTGGTGCAAAACTCTCGAGTTGCGCGCGAATGTCCGGTGACGCGTTGCACAGCACCCACTCCACCCCGTCGTCACTCAAGGCAATCGACGACTGCGTACGGCGCTGGGCCCGCAGGCTGCCATTGCGCACACCGGCGCACTGGCGGCAGTTGCAGTTCCACTGAGGAAAACCACCGCCAGCGGCGGAACCGAGAACGCGGATGTGCATGGCGGATGCTCCAGGAGGCAGGTCCGGCCAACCCATCGGCTGGCCGGGTGATCATTCAACGGTTGGCGAAATACATCGTCACTTCGAAGCCAATGCGCAGATCGGTAAACGCGGGTTTAGTCCACATGGGTCATTCCTCTTCTTGTGCCGGGTGATTCCGGTAGAGCCATTAATACACGGTGGGTCGGGGGGCCGAATGCTACTTTCGAAGGAGGTTCGGGGGTGATTTGGTAGGGGGTAACCGTATACATGAAACACACACAAACCCCTGTAGGAGCTGCCGAAGGCTGCGATCTTTTGATTGTGAATTCCAAGATCAAAAGATCGCAGCCTTCGGCAGCTCCTACAGGGATTGTGTGCATTCAGTGGGTTAGAAGAACCCCAGCGGATTGATGTCGTAGCTCACCAGCAGGTTTTTCGTCTGCTGATAGTGGTCGAGCATCATCTTGTGGTTTTCCCGGCCGACGCCGGACTTCTTGTACCCGCCGAACGCCGCATGCGCCGGGTACAGGTGGTAGCAGTTGGTCCACACCCGTCCGGCCTTGATCGCCCGGCCCATGCGATAGGCGCGGTTGATGTCGCGGGTCCACAGGCCGGCGCCGAGGCCGAACTCGCTGTCGTTGGCAATCGCCAGGGCTTCGGCTTCGTCCTTGAAGGTGGTGACACCCACCACCGGACCGAAGATTTCTTCCTGGAACACGCGCATCTTGTTGTGGCCCTTGAGCAGGGTCGGCTGGATGTAGTAACCGCTGGACAGGTCGCCCTCCAGGCGTTCGGCCGCGCCGCCGGTGAGCAGCTCGGCGCCCTCCTCCTGGGCAATGGTCAGGTACGAGAGGATCTTGTCGTATTGCTGCTCGGACGCCTGGGCGCCGACCATGGTGTCGGTGTCCAGCGGGTTGCCGCGCTTGATCCTGGCGATCTTCTTCATCACCTCGGCCATGAACGGCTCGTAGATCGACTCCTGCACCAGCGCCCGGGACGGACAGGTGCAGACTTCGCCCTGGTTGAAGAACGCCAGCACCAGGCCTTCGGCGGCTTTTTCGATGAACGCCGGTTCCGCGTTCATGATGTCTTCGAAGAAGATGTTCGGCGACTTGCCGCCCAGTTCGACGGTGCTCGGGATGATGTTCTCGGCGGCGCAATGCATGATGTGCGCGCCCACCGGGGTCGAACCGGTGAAGGCGATCTTGGCGATGCGCTTGCTGGTGGCCAGGGCCTCGCCGGCTTCGCGACCGAAGCCCTGGACGATGTTCAGCACGCCCGCGGGCAGCAGGTCGGCGATCAGCTCGGCGAACACCATGATCGACAGCGGCGTTTGCTCGGCAGGCTTGAGCACGATGCAGTTGCCGGCGGCGAGCGCCGGTGCGAGTTTCCAGGCGGCCATCAGCAGCGGGAAGTTCCACGGAATGATCTGCCCGACCACGCCCAGGGGCTCATGGAAGTGATAGGCCGTGGTCAACTCGTTGATCTCGGCAGCCCCGCCTTCCTGGGCACGGATGCAGCCGGCGAAGTAACGGAAGTGGTCGGCCGCCAGCGGTACGTCGGCGTTCAGGGTTTCGCGCACGGCCTTGCCGTTGTCCCAGGTTTCGGTGACGGCCAGGACCTCAAGGTTCTGCTCGATGCGGTCGGCGATTTTCAGCAGCACCAGGGAGCGGTCCTGGGCCGAGGTCTTGCCCCAGGCGTCGGCAGCGGCATGGGCGGCGTCGAGGGCCTTGTCGATGTCGGCGGCGCTGGAGCGCGGGAACTCGGCGATCACTTCACCGTTGACCGGCGAGGTGTTGGTGAAGTACTCGCCATTGATCGGGGCAACGAACTCGCCACCGATGAAGTTGCCGTAGCGCGGCTTGAAGGTAATGACGGCGCCTGGGGTTCCGGGTTGTGCGTAGATCATGGTGGGCCTCTGTCTGGGTCGATGCCTGTCGTATTGACAGGCGATGAGCCGATACTAGAGAGCCCCGCGTGCCAGACGAATGCGTCGTTGGCAGGAGGGTCTCTCGTTATTTGGTCGTAGGTTTCACACGAATTAATGTGGGAGCGGGCTTGCTCGCGAAGGCGTCGTGTCAGCCACAAAGTTGCTGAATGACACACCGCATTCGCGAGCAAGCCCGCTCCCACAAGGGATCAGTGTTTGGCTACAAGGTCCTTGGGCAGCTTGAAGGTCCAGAGCATGCCGCCCTGATTGAAGTCCTTGACCCGCTTGGCCACTTCGCCGCCCCACAGCGGTACCGCGCCGCCCCAGCCGGAGAGCACCGAGACGTACTGTTCGCCGTCCATTTCCCAGGTCACGGGCGAGCCGAGCACGCCGGAGCCGGTCTGGAATTCCCAGACCTTTTCGCCGGTCTTGGCGTTGAACGCCTGCAGGAAGCCTTCAGGCGTGCCGGTGAACACCAGGTTGCCCTTGGTGGTCAGCACACCGCCCCACAGCGGCGCGTAGTTCTTGTGACGCCAGACTTCCTTGCCGGTTTTCGGATCGATGGCCCGCAGCACGCCGATGTAGTCTTCGTTCAACGGCTTGATGGTGAAGCCGGCGCCGAGGAACGCCGCGCCTTTCTTGTAGGCGATGCCTTCGTTCCAGATGTCCATGCCCCATTCGTTGGACGGCACATAGAACAACCCGGTGTCCCGGTTATAGGCCATCGGCATCCAGTTTTTCGCACCGAGGAACGCCGGCGCCACGAACACCGAGCTGCCCTTGACTTCCGAACCCGGGGCGCCGGGACGGCTGGCTTCGTTGTAGATCGGCCGGCCGTCCTTATCCAGGCCGGTGGCCCAGGTGATCTTGTCCACGAACGGGAAGCCACGGATGAATTTGCCGTTGGTACGATCCAGCACGTAGAAGAAACCGTTACGGTCAGCCGTGGCCGCCGCCTTGATCTCCTTGCCGCCTTCGTTGTAGTTGAACGACACCAGCTCGTTCACCCCGTCGTAGTCCCAACCGTCGTGGGGCGTGCTCTGGAAGTGCCATTTGATGGTGCCGTCATCCGGGTTGAGCGCCAGGCGCGACGAGGAGTAAAGGTTGTCGCCAGGGCGCAGGTGCGAGTTCCACGGCGCCGGGTTGCCGGTACCGAACAGCAGCAGGTTGGTTTCCGGGTCGTAATAACCGCCAAGCCAGGGGGCTGCACCGCCGGTTTTCCACAGATCGCCCGGCCAGGTCTTGCCCGCCTCGCCGCCGGAGATGCCGTTCTCCACGGCTTTGCCGTCCTTGTAGACATAGCCCATATGGCCTTCGACCGTCGGACGGGTCCACAGCAGATCACCGTTTTTCGGGTCGTAGGCCTCGATCTTGCCCACCACCCCGAACTCGCCACCGGCCACGCCGGTAATCAGCTTGCCATTGATCACCAGCGGCGCGGCACTGATCGAGTAGCCTTCCTTGTGGTCGGCGACTTTCTTGCTCCACACCACCTTGCCGGTGTCCTTGTTCAGCGCCACGAGCTTGGCGTCGAGGGTGCCGAAAATCACCAGGTCGCCATACAGCGCGACGCCACGGTTGATCACGTCGCAGCAAGGGCGGATGTCATCGGGCAGGCGCGCATCGTATTGCCAGAGTTTCTTGCCGGTGCGCGCATCCACGGCAAACACCCGGGAGTAGGAACCGGTCATGTACATCACGCCGTCCTTGACCATCGGCTGCGCCTGCTGGCCCCGCTGTTTTTCACCGCCGAAGGAAAACGCCCAGGCCGGGCGCAGTTCCTTGACGTTGTCGACGTTGAGAATATCCAGCGGGCTGTAGCGCTGCCCTTGAACGCCGAGGCCGTTGGTCACGACCTGTTCCGGATTCTTCGGGTCCTGGAGAATGTCCTGGTCGGAAACCCCGGCCAATGCCTGGCCGGACAACAGCATGGCACTGAGCAGCAGGCTCAGGACGAAGGGCTGGCGACGTGCGGGTTGAGTCATGACGGCTTCCTCTGCGGATTTTTGTTATGTCCGGAAATTTTCCCGGTCTGGTGCAGATTCTTGGTCGCCGCCGCCCTGGCAACAATTGCCCGCAATGAGGAGATTGCTAGTTCCTTGGTACAGGGTGGGAAGGGATGAGCAGCGATTTTGTACCCGACACAGCCCCCCCCTGTGGGAGCGGGCTTGCTCGCGAAGAGGCCGGCACATTCAACATCGTTGTTGCCTGACACTCCGCCTTCGCGAGCAAGCCCGCTCCCACATTGGATCGGGGTGGGTCAGTTATTTGCGTTGGAATCCACCCGCATCATCCGCTCGCGCTCATAGCGCGGGTACAGATGACTGACGCTGCGGATCAGTTCATAACGGCTCAGGTTGATCCCGGCGAAGCGTTCGGGGATGGGGCTGCGGATCATCTCGGCCATATCACTGCCACTGGCCGCGCCGTCGCGCATGAGCTGATCGAGCCAGGTCAGGTAATCGCGCATCTGTTCGAAGGGTTGCCGGTCACTGGCCACCGGCCCATGGCCCGGCACGACCTGCGTCCAGGGCAAATCTTGCAGGGTCGCGATGTCCGCCAGCCACACTGACAGCCCCGGACTGTTGGGCGTGGTCAGCGCCCGCTGATAAAACACCAGGTCCCCGGCATACAGCACGCCGGTTTGCTGGTCGAGAATAGCCAGATCCGCGCCCGTATGCCCACCCAGGCTCAGCAAGCGCAGATCGTGATTCCCAAAACTTTTCACGCCGGGTGTCAGCGTCTGCGTCGGCAACACCACTTCGGTGCCACGCATCCAGTCGCCGACCATTCGGTACATATTCTCGGCCATCGCATCGCCTTGCCGGTGCAACAGTTCGGTGGTGCCGGCCAGGGCGCCGATCGGCACGTCGGTGAAGGCCTGATTGCCCAGCACATGGTCCGGGTGGTGATGGGTCAGCAAGACCTCGATCACCGGCTTGTCGGTGGTGGCGGCAATGGCCTTGCGCATCGCTTCGCCGTAACGCCGGGACGGCCCGGTGTCGATCACCACCACACCGCGTTCAGTGACGATAAACGCGGTGTTGACGATGTTGCCGCCATTGGCCTTGGCAAAATTATCGGTGCTGCCTTCCAGCAGCCAGGTGTCCCGGGCGATCTGCCGGGGCTTGAGTGAGTAGTCGAGATCGGCCAGGGCCGGCAGACTGATGCTTAACACCATCAACAGGATCCAGCGCATGCCACGCTCCTTGGGGTCAGGGGATCGACGCATCGAACTCATTGCCGCTGTTGTCCCGTAGCAACAGACGCGTTTGCCCTGCCCCCTCGATGTCAAAGGCCAGGTTGGGGTTTTCGCTGACCGCGGGGAACAGCTCCAGCCGGGCCAGCACGTGCTCGTTGTGGTCGCGCAGCTCGGCATGGTTGATGAAAAATTCCGGAATGCCGCTGACCATGCCGTTGTCCATGGGATGGGCCACCTGCATACGCACACGGCTGAACCCGTCCCGGGGATAGCGCCCGCCGAGCACTTCGCCGATGTGCTCCTCCCAGCCCGGCTGGGTGCGCACCACACTCGGCGCGGTGCAACCGCCACCTGCGGCGTCAATCAGGGTCGAGCCGACATGCCACAACCCGTCGCGGGTCAACACCGCCGCACGCAGGGGTGTGGCCTGTTCGATGCGAATGCGCAACGACAGCCAGGGCAAAACCGAATCCAGCGGCTGGAAGTCGACAATTTTCGGCAACGGATTCAGTTCTGCCCAGGCGAGGATTCTTACCACTTCGCCCTTGAACGCGCGGGCGTCGATTTCCAGCGGCACCTGCCGGGCGTCTTCGGCAAACGGCGGCGCCAGCAACTTGACCCGCTCATCGAAAACGAACGGCGCATTGCCCAGAAACTGCTGGTGATAGAAAGCCCACATCACCGATGGCACCGGGTCTTTGCCAGGATCGATCGCGCCAGCCTGTGCCGCCAGGCTCAACCAGCAGGCCAACAGACAACTCCCTCGCCATTTCATCGCCTGCTCCTTATTGATACATCTCGGGCACGTCGTACTGCAGGCCGTAATGGCCGTAGATGGTCTTCACCGCGCCCTCGCGGATCAGGCCTTCGAGCGCCTCTTCCACGGCATAGGCCAGTTGCCGGTTGCTTTCGTGCACCGCCAAGCCGATTTCCCAGAGCTGCTTGCCCATGTTCGGGTAGGCGTTTTCTGCCAGCGCCAGCTGCGGGTCGGCCGCTTCGTGCACTTGCCAGTCGATTTCGCCGCGCATGGCCATCACCGCGTCGACCTCACCGGCCTTCATCGCGGCAAACGCCTGGGGCACGCCCGGATAGTGATGGGTCTTGCCGGCCAGCATGCCGTTGAACACCGAGGTCAGGTAGAACGACGGCACGCTGTCGACTTCGACACCAATCGGGTGCTGCTCGAACACCGCGACGCTGGCGACCTTGTCCAGCCTTCGGCGGTCATAGGCCACCTGCCATTGTTCGTTCTGGTAGGGACCGAACATCACCACATGGCCGTTGACCAGCTCACCGAGCTCGTTGCGCTTCTGCGCGTAGTCATGGTCGTAGGGCACGCGCATCATCAGGTCGGCCAGTTGCTGGTTGTGCAAGGCACTGGCACGCCAGATGTAATCGCGCAGGTCGTCGTCGAGCTTTTCCCCGGCCGGCGCCCAGATCAGCGTCAGGCGCACGCCGAGCGCCTTGGCCAGGGCTTCGGCCAGCTCGACATCGACACCCTGGGGCTTGCCGGCGCGCTCAAAACTGTAGGGGGCGAAGTCCTTGTAGACCGCCACCTTCAGCTCCCCGGCGGCGATCATTTCGTCGTAGTTGCGAACCTGCGCCTGCGCCGCCTGGCAGCACAGCCACAGAGCGCTGATCAACACCGCGAACAGGCGCATGGGTCACTCCTCGACGTGCACAGTGTCCAGGTAAGTGCGCACCGCCCACAGGGCTTCCTGGCTCAGGTAGTCGGCCATCTTCGGCATGTACACGCGACCGTCGCGTACCGCACCATGGCGCACCCGTTCGGCGAACCATTCATCGCCCGCCTCGCCGACATCGAGCATGCGCAAATCAGGGGCGATGCCGCCGGACTTGGCTTCCAGGCCATGGCAGGCCGCGCAGTTCTGGGTGTAGGCCGAGGCACCGATTTCCACTGCCTTGTCGTGTTCCGGGGCGGTGCGATACGGGTTCACCGCGGCCCAGCCATCGGCATCGAGTTGCACACCGGCTTCCTTGATCGGGGTCAGCCCCGGGGTGGCCACGGCCTGTGGGACCACGTTGCCGTGGGCCCAGACAGAACCTGCGCTGATCAAACTGGCCAATAGCCCGGTGACGAGCAAGGCGTTGCATTTTGTTGTCATTGTCATGCCCTCTGGATTGCACGCAAAACCTCTTGGCAGAGGCTATGGCAGCCATCTTAGAAAGCCCTGCGCCCAGACCCCATGCTGCTTTGGTGGTCGCCACCTACTCCCTTGGTCGTAAGGCGATCGTTGGACGCGGGACGCGGACCCTGGAGCCGGTCGACGCCGATCAGGGTCAGGATCAGCAGAAACGGCAGGAGCAGTGCTTTGACGATACGCATGGTCAATCCCCTCCAGATCATTGGCCGTGGTTACCCATGCTAGAACCGCGCCGTGTGTGGCGGGCTACTACCTTGGTACTGGCCCTTCGGTACTTTCTGCATATTTTCACTGCACCCCAGGCTTCCTATGCTGGCGCTAACGGTCATGGAGAGCCTTATGCGCCAGCTTGCCCCTTACGCCCTGATCTACCTGCTGGCGATTGCCTGCGCCGCCGGCCTGGCCACCCAAAGCCAGGCCGCCGATGCACTCTTGCAGGTGCGCATCGGCTACCTGAGTTATCGCCCCGACCCCGGCCCGTTGCTGTCCAACGTCATTCCCGAACCCACCGATGCCGGGCTGCGCGGCGCCGAACTGGCGATCACCGACAGCAACAGCACCGGGCGCTTTCTCAACCACGGCTACAGCCTGGTCAGCGCCAGCGTCGACAGCCCCGAAGCCTTGCTCGAAGCGGCGAAGGCTCAGCACGAACAAGGCCTGCGCCTGTTTGTGGTGAATGCCCCCGCGACCAGCCTGCGCCAATTGAGTGCGGCACTGCCCGACAGTTTGCTGTTCAACGCCGGCAGTGCCGATGACAGCCTGCGCACCACCGCTTGCCTGCCGAACGTGCTGCACACCTTGCCGAGCCGGGCGATGCTCGCCGATGCGCTGGCGCAGTTTCTGGTGTTGCGCAAATGGCAACGGGCGCTGCTGATTGTCGGCCCGACGCCGGACGATCAAGCCTATGCCGCCGCCCTGCGCCGCGGGGCCAAGCGTTTCGGCTTGCAACTGGTGGCGGAAAAAACCTGGAGCTTCGATAACGACCAACGCCGCAGCGCCCAGGCCGACATGCCGCTGTTCACCCAGACCGCCGAGTACGACGTGGTACTGGTGGCCGATGAACGCGGCGATTTCGGTGAATACGTGCCCTACCAGACCTGGTACCCACGCCCGGTCGCCGGCACCCAGGGCCTGACCCCGGTGGGTTGGCACAAGACCGTGGAAACCTACGGCGCCGCACAGTTGCAAAAACGCTTTGAAGCCCTGACCGGGCGCTGGATGAATGACCGCGATTTCGCCGCCTGGATGGCCGTGCGCAGTATCGCCAGCGCCGTGAGCAAATTGCGCCAGGCCGAGCCGATGGCGATCCGTACGCTGGAAATCAGCGACCAGTTGCCCCTCGACGGTTTCAAGGGTCGCAAGCTCAGCTACCGGCCATGGAACGGCCAGTTGCGCCAACCGATTCCCATCGTCCAGCCCCGGGCGCTGGTCAGCACCTCACCCCAGGACGGCTTTCTGCACCCGTTCAACGAGATGGACAGCCTGGGCTACGACAAACCCGAAGTCAGCTGCCGCTTTCCCTGATCCGAACATCACAACAACAAGGAATCCGCCATGCGCCGCACCCTGCTCTCGTGCACCTTGCTGCTCGCCGCCGGCCATGCCGTTGCCAGCACTGCCTGGGTCTCCAACGAAAAGGACAACAGCCTGAGCCTGATCGACATGCAGACCCTGCAAGTCACCGACACCCTGCCCGTCGGCCAGCGCCCTCGCGGCCTGCTGCTGTCCCATGACAACAAGCTGTTGTACATCTGCGCCAGCGACTCGGACCGGGTCCAGGTGATGGACGTGGCCACCCGCAAGATCATCAAGGAACTGCCCTCGGGCAAAGACCCCGAGCAATTCGCCTTGCACCCGAACAACCGCTGGCTGTACGTCTCCAACGAAGACGATGCGCTGGTGACGGTGATCGACACCGAGACCTCCAAGGTACTCGGCCAGATCGATGTCGGCGTCGAGCCCGAGGGCATGGCCGTCAGCCCTGACGGACAGTGGGCGGTCAACACCAGCGAAACCACCAACATGTTGCACTGGATCGACACCAGCACCCAGACCCTGGCCGACAGCACCCTGGTGGACCAGCGTCCGCGCTTCGTCGAGTTCTCCCCCGATGGCACGAAACTCTGGGCCTCGGCGGAAATCGGCGGCACCGTGACCATTCTCGATGTGGCCAGCCGCACCGTGCTCAAGACCCTGAACTTCCAGATCAAGGGCGTGCACCCGGACAAGGTCCAGCCGGTCGGCATCAAGCTCAGCGCCGATGGCAAGTACGGCTTCGTCGCCCTCGGCCCGGCCAATCATGTGGCAGTGATCGATGCCAGGACTTACGAGATACTCGATTACCTGCTGGTGGGTCGACGAGTCTGGCAGATGGCGTTCACCCCGGATCAGAAGCAGTTGCTGGCCACCAACGGCGTCAGCGGCGATGTCTCGGTGATCGATGTCGACAGCCTCAAGGTCAGCAAGTCGGTGAAGGTCGGGCGCTATCCCTGGGGCGTGGTGGTGACACCATGAACGCCCTCGAAGTCAGCGACCTGAGCTTTGCCTACGGCGCCCGTGAGGCCTTGCGCAAGGTAAGTTTCAGCCTGGAACCCGGACGTTTCGCCGCGCTGCTGGGCCCCAACGGTGCCGGCAAGTCGACCCTGATTGCCCTGCTGACCCGGCTCTATGATCTGCAGCACGGCGAGATCCGCGTTGGTGGCTGTTCATTGCGCAGCGCGGCACGCCCGGCACTCAGGCAGTTGGGCGTGGTGTTCCAGCAAAGCACCCTGGACCTGGACCTCAGCGTCGAGCAGAACCTGCGTTATCACGCGGCATTGCATGGCCTGTCCCGGCGCCAGACCGACCTTCGGGTCGACGCCGAACTGGCCCGCCAGGCCCTGACCGAGCGCCGCCGCGAACGGGTGCGCGAACTCAATGGCGGCCATCGTCGCCGGGTGGAAATTGCCCGCGCCCTGTTGCATGAGCCGCGCCTTTTGCTGCTCGATGAAGCCAGTGTCGGCCTCGACCCGGCGAGTCGCCTGGCGCTCAACCAGCACATCCGCAGCCTGTGTCGCGAGGAGCACATCAGCGTGCTCTGGACCACCCACCTGCTCGACGAAGTGCAGCCCAGCGATGACTTGCTGATCCTGCATCAAGGCCGGCTGGTGGCCAGCGGACAAGCCGATGCACTGAGCCTGGAGCACGGCGGTGACCTCGGTTCGGCCTTCACCCGCCTGACTACATCGGGAGCTGCCCAATGAACGCTTACTGGCAATGTTTCAGCGGTATCGTGCTGCGCGAGTGGCTGCGCTTTGTGCTGCAACGCACCCGATTTCTCAGCGCCTTGGTGCGGCCGTTGCTGTGGCTGCTGGTGTTCGCGGCGGGTTTTCGCGCAGCGCTGGGGATCGCGATCATCGAGCCCTACGACACCTACATCCCCTACGAGGTCTACATCATTCCCGGCCTGGCCTGCATGATCCTGCTGTTCAATGGCATGCAGGGTTCTCTGTCGATGGTCTACGACCGCGAGATGGGCAGCATGCGCGTGCTGCTGACCAGCCCCCTGCCGCGTACCTTCCTGCTGTGCAGCAAGCTGCTGGCCACGTCACTGATTTCGCTGCTGCAGGTCTATGCGTTCCTGGCGATTGCCTGGGTCTACGGCGTGCGACCACCGGCCATGGGCCTGTTGCTGGCGTTGCCGGCGCTGCTGCTGGTGGCGTTGATGCTCAGCGCACTGGGCCTGTTGCTGTCGAACGCGATCCGCCAGCTGGAGAACTTTGCCGGGGTGATGAATTTCGTGATCTTCCCGCTGTTTTTCCTGTCATCGGCGCTGTATCCGCTGTGGAAGATGCGCGAAGCCAGCGAATGGTTGTACTGGCTGTGCGCGGTGAATCCGTTCACCCATGCGGTGGAGCTGGTGCGTTTTGCCCTGTATGAACGCTTCAATCCGCTGGCGCTGGCGGTGTGCATGGGGCTGACGCTGCTGTTCGCGTTGCTCGCCGTACTGACCTTCAACCCGCAGCACGCGGCCTTGCGCAAAGCCAGCTGACAACACAGGTCAACTGTGGGAGCGGGCTTGCTCGCGAAAGCGTTGTGTCAGTCAACTCATTCATTGAATGTGACGCCGCCTTCGCGAGCAAGCCCGCTCCCACAAGGGGGCTCTTCATTGAACAGGATGAAATTACTACTTTAGTACTGGTTTCCCTGTCTATCGTCGCATTCCCAACGCCCCCCGACTGGCATGTAATAGGTCCATAACTATAAGGACTGACCCCATGCCGCGTACCCGACGTTGCCTGTTGCGCCTTACTCTCGCCGCCCTGTCGCTGGGCCTGCTGCTGAGCACCGCGCAGGCCGACACCGCACTGTTCTCCAGCGACGGCTATCGCATCGGCCTGTACCGCAGCCCGACGCCCGACCAGCTGCAAGGCGCAACCATCGTCGATACCCCCGCCCTGCAAGCCCTGCTCGGCCAAACCCCGCGTCCGCTGCTGATCGATGTCTACCGCCGCCAGTGGCTGCAAGGGCAATTCATCGAAGACCAGCCCCATGAAAACCTGCCCGGCAGCCATTGGCTGGCCAATACCGGTGACGGTGAACTGACGCCGCAATGGCAGGACTATTTCGCCGCCAACCTGAAAAAGCTGACCGCCGGTGACCCGACGCAACCGCTGGTCTTCTATTGCCGTTCCGACTGCTGGTTGAGCTGGAATGCGGTCAAGCGCGCAGCCACCATGGGCTATAAGACCCTGTATTGGTATCGCGATGGCCTGGACGCCTGGCAAGCGGCCAGTCTGCCGGTTTCGCCAGCCCGGCCCGAACCCTTTCCCTGAGCTTTACGCGTGCGTGTCGATGCCACACCATAATCAAAATAATGAGGTGAAAGGCCATGTACAAAATCCTGATTGCCGACGATCACCCGCTGTTTCGCGAAGCCATCCACAACGTCATCAGCGACGGTTTTGCCGGCAGCGAAGTGATGGAAACCGCCGACCTGGACAGCGCCCTGGCCCTGACCCAGGAACACGACGACCTGGACCTGATCCTGCTCGACCTGAACATGCCCGGCATGCACGGGCTCAATGGCCTGATCAACCTGCGTAACGAAGCGCCGACCATTCCGGTGGTGATTGTCTCCGCCGAACAGGACAAACAGATCGTGCTACAGGCCATCACCTACGGCGCGGTGGGTTTCATCACCAAGTCTTCACCCCGCGCCCAGATGACCGATGCCATCCAGCAGATTCTCAATGGTAATGTCTACCTGCCCCCGGACATCATCCGCACCGCCAAAAGCAGCACCCACCGGCGGATGAACGACACCCCGAGCTTCCCGCCCGAACTGCTCCAGGCCCTGACCCGCAAGCAGTTGCAGGTATTGGAACGCATGACCAAGGGCGAATCGAACAAACAAATCGCCTACACCCTGGAAATCGCCGAGACCACGGTCAAAGCCCACGTCTCGGCGATCCTGCGCAAGCTCAACGTGCACAACAGGGTGCAGGCGATCCTGAGTGCCGGGGATATTGATTTCGGGTCTTATTTGCGGCGTTGAAACTGAAGATCGCGTCGCTTCCATCGCTGGCAAGCCAGCTCCCACAGGGTTTTGTGAACAGCACACATCCACTGTGGGAGCTGGCTTGCCAGCGATGAGGCCCTCACAAACACCGATAGGTTCATGGCCTTGCAAGCAAATGACTCATCGCCGTCTTCAGCTTCATCGGCCGCACCGGCTTGTGCATCAGGGTGTGGCCCAGTTCGCGGATCTGCTGCTTGAGTTCGTTGCTGTAGTTGGCCGTGATCATCATCGCCGGCACCGGTGACGCGCGCCGGGCATTGATGCGCGCCACGGCGTCGACACCGTTGCGATCGTTGTCCAGGTGATAATCGGCAATCAGCAGGTCGGCCTCGGCGTGGAAATTGTCCACTTGCCGCGCCAGGTCCTCCTCCGACAGCGCCGTCACCACCCGACACCCCCATCCCTCCAGCAAGGTGCGCATGCCGGCGCAAATGGTCGCGTCGTTGTCCAGCACCCATATCCGCGCGCCCCGCAGGCGCTCGAGCATCGGCTCGCTCATCTGCAATGCGGGCTGCGGCTTTGGCGCGGTGGCGCTCAACGGCACTTCGACCGAGAACATCGACCCCCGGCCCGGCCATGAGCGCACATGAATGGGATGCCCGAGGATGCCGGCAATCTTCTCTACGATCGCCAGGCCCAGACCCAGGCCGCGATCCTGATCGGGACGCTGCACATCACCGCGCTTGAACTCCTGGAAAATCTCCTCCAGGCGATGCTCGGCAATGCCCATGCCGCTGTCCCAGACTTCGATCGTCAGGCACTGATGATGCCGCCGGCAACCGAGCACCACGCGACCACTGTAGGTATAGCGAATCGCATTGCTCAGCAGGTTGCGCAGGATCCGCGCCAGCAGCTGGATGTCACTGCGCACCAGCGCCGAACAGCCGATGAAGTGCAATTGCAGGCCTTCACTGCGCGCCACCTGGTTGTATTCGGCGGCCAGGTTGTCCAGCAGTTCACTGAGGGCGAACGGCGCAATGTCGGCCTTGATCACCCCCGCATCGAGCTTGGAAATATCCACCAGGGTGCCGAGCAGGTTCTCCACGTCTTCCAGGGAATTACTCACATTGCGCACCAGCGTCTCGCTGGACATCGGCTCGCGCCGTTCCAGCAAGGCACTGGTAAACAGGCGCGCGGCATTCAACGGTTGCAGCAGGTCATGGCTGACGGCGGCGAGGAACTTGGTCTTCGACAGGTTGGCCTGCTCGGCTTCCTGCTTGGCCTCGCGCAAGCGTGACTCGACCAGGCGACGCTCATCGATCTCGCGCAGCAACTGGTCGTTGAGGGTGGTCAACTCCGCCGTGCGCTCGCGTACCCGCAGCTCCAGGTTCTGATACGCCTGATGCAGCGCCTCGGCGGTGCGGCGGCGTTCGGTGATGTCGCGGATCAGCACGAAAATCCCCACCACCTCGCCACTGGCCAGACGGTTGGGCACATAGGAGCGCAGCATGTAGCGCTCCTGGTTGTTGACGTTGGTTTCGGCGAACTCGAACGTCACGCTCTCGCCGGCCAGTGCCCTGGCCACGTAGGGCTCCAGCCGCTGGTAATGCTGTTCGCTGTGCACTTCGCGCAGGCTCTGGCCGAGCATCACGCCGCGAGGCCAGCAGTACCACTCTTCGTAGACCTTGTTGGTGAACTCGTAGACCAGATCGGCATTGAGGTAGGCAATCAATGCCGGGACATGATCGGTGATCAGGCGAATCCAGTGTTCGCTTTCACTCAGTGCCTCGGCGTGCTGGTAGCGCTCGGTAATGTCGGTGAAGGTGTTGACGAAACCGCCGGTGGGCAACGGATGGGTGCGGATTTCCAGGACCCGGCCATCGTACAGGCGCTGCTCACATTCGCGCACCAGTCGTCCGTTGCCATCGCGACTGGCCGGGGTCAGCAGGTTCAGCTCGCTGTCGGCGATCACCTCGGCAAAGGGGCGATGGGCCGCCACCGGCGCCAGGCCGCTCAATTCCAGGAAACGCCGGTTCCACAACTCCAGGATGCCCTCGGCGCTGACCATCGCCACCCCTTGGGACAGGTTGTCGACCGCCCGTTGCAACAGATGCGACTTCTGCGCCACCGCCTGCTCACGGCGTACGGTTTCGCTGAGTTTGACGTCGGTAATGTCGGTGAACAGGATCACCCGCCCCCCTTCCTGGGTCGGCCGCTCGCTGACTTGCAGCCAGCGCCCGTTCTGCAGGCGGTAAAGCAGGTTTTCGTCGGCATGCCCGCGCGGCTCTTCGGTGAACAGGGCGTTGTTCATCATCAGCCGCTTGACCTCGGTCAGGCGCATGCCGGCGTTGATCCGCACCCGGCTGTTGCTCCAGAACGCCTTGAAGCGACTGTTGAACAGCACGATGCGCTGGTCGGCGTCGAACAGCACGAAGGCGTCGGAAATGCTTTCGATGGCATCGATCAGGTGTTGGTGCGCCGTTTCCGCGCGCAGGCGGGCTTCGCTGAGCAAATGATTGCCGGCCTTGAGTTCGGCCATGGC
This sequence comes from Pseudomonas sp. B1(2018), assembly GCF_003097365.1. Lineage (NCBI taxonomy): Bacteria > Pseudomonadati > Pseudomonadota > Gammaproteobacteria > Pseudomonadales > Pseudomonadaceae > Pseudomonas > Pseudomonas sp. B1(2018). Next base: position 78,085 of record NZ_PYUK01000022.1, on the reverse strand, counting down.
CTGGTTCAGGGCATCGGTGCGTTCGCGCACTTGCTCGGCCAGCACCACCGAATGCTGGAATGCCGCATACGGATCGTTGCCGCGGGTTCCCCCTGACTCGACCCGTTCAATCAGCGCGGCATTGATGCGCTGCAGTTTATGGTTTTCCAGGCGCAGCCCGGCCAGTTCGGCCTGCAGTTCAGCGATGTCCTGGGGCACGGCCACGGGCAATGGCAACGCCGGTGAAGGTCTGGTTGATGTGCATGCCATTGAACTGTTCTCCGTAGGTGTTGAAACCCATCACCCGTTGCTCGCGCAAAAAACCGCCGATCTGATCAAGACTGCCGTCGTCTTCGAGTTCCAGACGCCGCAGGAAACAGTCGCAACCGATGGTCAGCAGCAAATCGCCCAGGCGCTCCTGCAACCCCTCGAACAGGCGCTGCAGGTTCGGCAGCATCGGCCCCGGGGTCATGGCGGTGAGGACGATGCCGTTTTCCACGGCGCAATAGAAACTCAGGCTCAGGTCCGGATGCACCTGCTGGATGGCCCGCACGTAGTACTGCTGGTTGATCCGCACCGCCAACGGGTGCGCGGCGAAGACCCGGTGATCGAGCTGCGCCACCGGCACGCCGATGTGCCGGGCGTACTCCTCGGCAGCAGGCTCCGCATTGAGCTCGAAGACCCGGCGCAAGGTGCTGTCGGCCCCGGTGACCACCAGCTTTTCGGCGCGGGGCAGTACGTGGTGGGTGGTGAACACTTCGAAATCCAGCCAGGTATTGACCAGCACCACCACGGCCGCGCCGCTGTGGAACTCGCCATCGAAGTACACATGGGTATGGGTCAGGTAGTTATCGTCGCCGGCCGAGCCGCCGAAATGCGGAATGTCGCCCAAGGCCGCGCTCAAGGCTGCCAGGACCATTTCTTCGCGGCTGGACAGGCCATCGAGCAGGGTCAGGGCAAAGCTGTTGCCCTTGATCGGGGCCAGGGTGTTGCTGCGACAGCCACTGACCAGGCGCTCGACCATTTGCTGGGCGTCGATCAGGCTGAAGTGTTCCATCTGGTCGATCAGCTCGATCGAGATGGAAAAGTGCCGGTGATCGAAACCCACCGCCGTCACGCAATTGCGCCCGTAGCCCAGCGGGGTGATTTCCCCGGCGCTGGTGCAGCCCGCCAGGCGAATGCCGCCGAAGCTTTGCTGCAAGGCCTGGCCCAGTGCCTGCAAGTCGTATTCGGCGGAACAGAAGAACAGCACGAACCCCAGGTGCGGGTGCAACAGCTGTCGTGCCAGTTCCTGCGCGACCTGCCGGGCATCGGTGGCCTGGGACATTGCACTGACGACGCCTTCGCTCTGCTGCATCCTTACCTCCCGCAGGTGCGTGTGTATGAGGCACGAGTGTACGAAGTCTGTGGGGGGCGACGAATGCTACTTGGGTAGCGGGTAGCCGCTTCGATGGGATGAGACAGATAAAGCTCCCACACTAGTTTTGGTTATCCGCAGGTGTTGCGTACACCCGGTAACCCTGTGGGAGCGAGCTTGCTCGCGATGGGGCCATCACAGCCAACATCCATGTCGCCTGACACTCAGCCATCGCGAGCAAGCTCGCTCCCACAATTATTTGAATTCCAGCCTGCTACCAGGTCAGCACCGCGCCCACGGCAAAGGTGTCGGTGTCTTCGTTCTGCTCATCGGTGTCGTGGCCGTTGATTTCGAACTGGTTGTACTCGGCCACCAGCTTGAGGTTGTCGTTCACGTCATGGAACAACGCGATGCCACGGGTCTCGTAGTCCGCACCGCTGCCGACCACGCCGTTGCCGTCGTCATTGGTCTTGCCGTAGGACAAGGCCAGGCGGTTCTTGCCCAGTTTGTAGGAGCCCTGCATCAGGTAGCCGTCGCTGTCGACGTTGCGCAGGGTCGGCTCGCCGGCATTGTTGGTGAAAAACGGATTGATGCCCTTGGCCTGGAAGCCGGACCCGGTGAGGGACAAGCCGCCCATCTTCGCCTGCACGCCATAACCGACGCCCTTGGAGGTGACGGTCTCGACCGTCGAGTCGGTGTTGTCCGAGGTCTGGTAGCTGCCGTTGACCCAGCTGTAGATCTTTGCCCCGGCCAGGTCGAACTGATAGGTGACTTCGCTCTCGGTACGCGGGTTTTCCTGATAGGCCTTGCCCGTCGGGCTGCTGTCGTTGGTGTCCACCGGGTCCATGATGCCGACCGCCACGCGCAGACCGTCCATCACCGGGGTGCGATAGGTGATCTGCGAGGTCGGGAACGGATACGGGTAACCGGTGCCGATGTTGCCGAACGACACCCCGCCGCCATCCACCAGCCCCAACGTATCGCTGACCTGGCCGTAACCGGCGAGCATTTCGTCGAGCAGGATGTTGGAACGGGCGAACAAGCCGAAGTCCTTGCCGATCAGCACCTCGCCCCACTCCGGGTTGGCCACGGTGCCGAAGAACTGCCGCACATCGATGGCGGTGTCGGTGCCGTTGGTTTGGCTGTCGTTGATGGTGACCCAGAACGAGGCGCGGGCGCCGAGCTTGAGATCGTCTACCTGCTTGCCCATGTTGAACCCCAGGTAGTTGGGCAAAAAGCCCATCTTGACCCGTGACTGCCGACGGTCGTACTGATCGCCGGCGCGGTCGACATCGCTGTTTACGTAGAAGGCGTTGATGTAGCCGTCGGTGGAGAACGTGGTCTGGTCCTTGTCGTACAGCATGATGTCCGCCTCAGCCACCTGGCTCAGGCCCAGGGCAGACAGGCTGGCGATAAAGGCAGGCAGAAAACGATGCGTGACGTTCTTATTGTTGTGCATGGCGCGCTCCGAAACGGGGGACTGAGTGTCGGAGGCGATTATCGAAACCTGACGGGCGGCGCCATACGCTGCCTTGGGGCTGGTTTTGAGGTGCTTTGGATTGGCTGGCGGCGCGTGACCGCTATGGCGTAAGACCGCTCGTCGGCGAGGCTCGCCACTTAGGGCGTAGGCCTGTGGACCCGACTGGCATCCACAGGAACCGCTACCGGCTAGGCGTTGGCCTTGAGCAACATGTAGGCGGCGACCACCACGCAGATGCTGGCGAACCCGACCTGCAACGCCCGCGCCGGCACCCGGGCGCACAGCTTGCGGCCGATGATCATGCCGATGATGCTCGCGCCAATGAAGGTGGCCCCCACGCTGTCGATGCGCACGCCGGCATGGAACGCGCCGATCACGCCGATGGCCGAAATCAGGCTGATCACCATCAGCGAGGTGGCGATGATTCCGCGCATCTGCACATCGGTCAGTTGCTTGAACGCCGGGACGATCAGGAAGCCGCCGCCCACCCCCAGCAACCCCGAGACCACACCCGTGACCGCTCCGAGCGCGGCGAGGGTCGCGGTGCATTTGGCGGTCCAGGAAAAGCGCCCGGTCTGTTGATCGAGCATGCAGTTTTTCTGGCCCCAATTGGCGTGCCCGTGGTCGCTCGGGCCTTCGTCCTTGCGTTCACGGCGCAACATCCGCCAGGCCACCATGACCATCAGCAGGCTGAACAGGATCATCAGGATTTTTTCCGGCAACTGATGGGCGAAGTAGATGCCCACCGGTGAAAACACCGCACCGAGGGCGGCGATCAGCAACGCCGCGCGATACCGCACCAGGCCATGACGCAATCCATCGATGGCGCCGACCGCTGCCGCACTGCCCACCGCAAACAACGCCACCGGAGCGGCCTGGGTCATGCTCCAGCCCAATCCCAATACCAGGGCCGGCACCGCGAGAATCCCGCCGCCCGCTCCAGTCAACCCCAATACCAACCCCATCACCACACCAAACAGACTTGCCAGCAACATAGGGAGTTCTCAGTCGACCCTGGACAGACGCGTCAGCCACTCGCGACCCTTGAGCATACCGTTCCAATAGAACCACGGTAGCAGTGTTGCCTTGAGCCACCACGCCGAGCGGCGCGGCCTCGTCGGGTCAAGGGGAAAGGTCGGCAGCAATTTGCCCGCATAACCGAACTCGGCCAGGATCACCTTGCCCTTCTCCACCGTCAGCGGACAGGAGCCATAGCCGTCGTACTTCAGCGGCAATGGTTGTTGCTTGCGCAAAGCCAGCAGGTTTTCGGCCACGACCACTATCTGCTTGCGCACCGCCGCGGCGGTTTTTGCATTGCTGGTGCCGCAGATATCCCCCAGCGCGAAGACGCCTGGATAACGCGGATGCTGCAGGCTGTGGGGATCGACTTCACACCAGCCGGCGGCGTCGGCCAGCGGACTCCGGGCGACGAAATCCGGGGCCACCTGAGGCGGTACGACATGCAGCAGGTCAAAGGGTTTTGCCTGGCGGGTGACAATGCCCTCGGCGTCCTTGACCTCGAACCACGCAGTCTTCGCCGGGCCGTCGACCTTGACCAGATTCGAATTGAATGCCAGCCGGGCGTTGTACTTCTCGATGTACTTCATCAGCGGCGGGACAAAGGTCGCCACGCCGAACAATGCAGCGCCCGCGAGATTGAACTCGACGTCAATGTTGTTCAGCGCACCGCGCCTGTTCCAGTGATCACAGGACAGGTACAGCGCTTTTTGAGGCGCTCCCGCACATTTGATCGGCATGGCCGGCTGGGTGAACAGCACCTTGCCGCCGCGCAGTTTCTGCACCTGGTCCCAGGTGTAGGTCGCGTGCCGGTAGCTGTAGTTGGAGGTCACGCCGTGCTGGCCGAGGGTCTCCTCCAGGCCTTCGATTTTCTCCCAGGCCAGGCGCAGGCCGGGGCAGACCACCAGGTTCTGATAGCTGACCGTACGTGCGTCGCTGAGGATGAGCCGACAATGGTCGGGGTCGATGCCGGTCACGGCAGCCTGCAGCCAATTGACCCCGCGCGGCATCACCGACGCCATCGGCCGCACGGTGTTTTCCACGTTGTAGGCACCACCGCCGACCAGCGTCCAGGCCGGTTGATAGTAGTGCCGGGAGTCGGGTTCGATCAGGGTGATGTTCAACTGCGGGTTACGCTTGAGCAGGCTGGCGACAAGGCCTATGCCCGCCGTGCCGCCGCCGATCACCACGATATCTGCACTGATGGATGGGCCCCAGTGTTGATCGTTCATTGCTTGTTCCTTTTGCTGCACGCAAGTTTTCTATTAGCCGCGACACAAAACTACTGTGGGAGCGGGCTTGCTCGCGAAAGCGGTATGTCAGTAGACATTAACGTTGGCTGACACACCGCCTTCGCGAGCAAGCCCGCTCCCACAGGTTCGGTGTGTTGAACAAGATCAAGGTTGAACCCAGCTTTTAAGCACCGCCCCGCAATACAGCCCGGAGAGGGTTTTCATCACCTGGATCACCTCGTGACTGGCGAGACCGTAAAAAATGTACTTGCCTTCACGACGGGTCGCGACCAGTCCTTCATCGCGCAGGATCCCCAGTTGCTGGGACAGGGTCGGTTGGCGCACGCCGGTCATTTTTTCCAGCTCGCCGACGTTGCGCTCGCCCTGGGTCAACTGGCACAGGATCAACAGGCGATCCTCATTGGCCAAGGCCTTGAGCAGCGCACAGGCCTTGGAGGCCGAGGCGCGCAGTTGGGCGACTTCACATTCGGTCAGACTGGATTGCATTTGCAGGATGCCTTCAACGTCACTTAAGCTGCAAACATTATGTTTAAACATATATTGTTGCAACCCGTGATCGAAATTTCGTCCTCTTGCTCAGGTTCATGTCCATGCCCGCACTGATTGAAGCGTTCCTCGACCCCGCCTCCTCGACCTACAGCTACGTGGTCTACGAGGCTGATGGCGGGCAGTGTGCGATTGTCGACCCGGTGCTCGACTACGACGGTGCGGCCGGGCGCACCGCTTCCACCCAGGCTGACAAAATCATCGCCTTCGTCCGTGCCCACACACTGCAAGTGCAATGGCTGCTGGAAACCCACGCCCACGCCGATCACCTGTCCGCCGCGCCCTACCTGCGCGAGCAACTGGGCGGCAAAATCGCCATCGGCGAATCGATCAGCAAGGTGCAGGACGTGTTCAAGGCACTGTTCAATCTGGAGCCATCATTTCGCGTCGACGGTTCGCAGTTCGATCACCTGTTCGCCCCCGACGAGTCGTTCATGATCGGCAACCTCAAGGCGACCGCCCTGCACGTGCCCGGCCATACGCCGGCGGACATGGCCTACCTGATCGACGGTGATGTGATTCTGGTGGGCGATACGATGTTCATGCCCGATGTCGGCTCTGCCCGTTGTGATTTCCCCGGTGGCAATGCCAACCAGATGTTTGCCTCGATCCGCAAGCTGCTGGCCTTCCCCGCCAGCGTGCGCCTGTACGTCTGCCACGACTACCCGCCAGAGGGACGCGCCTCCCAATGCATGACCACCGTCGGTGAACAACGCAAAAACAACATTCACGTGCGCGACGGTATCGACGAAAACGCCTTCGTGGAAATGCGCACCCGGCGCGATTCGGGGTTGGGGATGCCGACACTGTTACTGCCGGCGATCCAGGTGAATGTGCGGGCGGGGAACTTGCCGCCGGCCGAGGACAACGGCGTCACCTACCTGAAAATCCCCATCAATCAGCTCTGACCCTGTAGGAGCTGCCGCAGGCTGCGATCTCTTGATTCCGGCGAAAGGTGGATCCCTGAAGATCAAAAGATCGCAGCCTTCGGCAGCTCCTACACAGCACGATCCTTGATTTTCAGTTGCCACCTGAAATCCCCCGTCAATCAGCTCCTACACAGCACCATCCTAGATTTTCAGGTGCCACCTGAAAGCCCCCATCAATCAGCTCTGCCCCTGTAGGAGCTGCCGCAGGCTGCGATCTCTTGATTCTGGCGAAAGGTAGATCCCTGAAGATCAAAAGATCGCAGCCTTCGGCAGCTCCTACACAGCGCCATCCTAGATTTTCAGGTGCCACCTGAAAGCCCCCATCAATCAGCTCTGCCCCTGTAGGAGCTGCCGCAGGCTGCGATCTTTTGATTCTGGCGAAATGTGGCTCTCTCAAGATCAAGAGATCGCAGCCTTCGGCAGCTCCTACACAGCACGATCCTTGATGTTCAGTTGCCCAACGTCAGCCCATTGGCCGGCAGCGGCAGCGCGGTCTTGTACCGCACCTGCTTGAGCGCAAAGCTCGATCGAATGTTCGCCACCCCGGGCACCTTGGTCAGGAAATCCATCATGAAACGCTCCAGCGACTGGATGGTCGGCACCAGCACCCGGATCAGGTAGTCCGGGTCGCCGGCCATCAGGTAGCACTCCATCACCTCGGGGCGGTCGGAAATCGCTTCTTCGAAATGCTGCAACGCCTCTTCCACCTGCTTCTCCAGGCTGACGTGAATGAACACGTTCACGTGCAACCCCAGCAGGTCGGCATCGAGCAGCGTCACTTGCTCGCGGATCACCCCCAGTTCTTCCATGGCCTTGACCCGGTTGAAACACGGCGTCGGCGAGAGGTTCACCGAGCGTGCGAGGTCGGCATTGGTGATGCGCGCATTCTCCTGAAGGCTGTTGAGAATGCCGATGTCGGTACGGTCCAGTTTGCGCATGAGACAAAACCACCTGTTTTTTTTGTTTATGCAGGTTTTTTATCTGCAAATGATCTTTGGTGCAACGAAACAGAGAGAAATATTCTTCTTGGGCGGGCCTATGATTGTTGTAGGACAAGATTTCTTCTACCGAACGAAATCTGTCAGCTCACTACAAGAAATTCACAAGATCGAGCGTAGAAGCCATGACCCAAGCGTATGAACCGCTGCGCCTGCACGTCCCCGAACCCTCGGGCCGTCCCGGCTGTAAAACCGACTTCTCCTACCTGCATCTGACCGATGCCGGCACGGTGCGCAAACCTCCAATCGACGTTGAACCGGCTGACACGGCTGACCTGGCCCGTGGCCTGATTCGCGTGCTCGACGACCAGGGCAATGCCCTTGGGCCGTGGGCCGAAAACGTGCCGGTGGAGATCCTGCGCAAGGGCATGCGCGCCATGCTCAAGACCCGCATCTACGACAACCGCATGGTGGTCGCCCAGCGTCAGAAAAAAATGTCGTTCTACATGCAGAGCCTCGGCGAAGAAGCCATCGGCAGCGCCCAGGCCCTGGCCCTGAACATCGACGACATGTGCTTCCCGACCTACCGCCAGCAAAGCATCCTGATGGCCCGCGACGTACCGCTGGTCGACCTGATCTGCCAGTTGCTGTCCAACGAGCGCGATCCGCTCAAGGGCCGGCAGTTGCCGATCATGTACTCGGTCAAGGAGTCCGGTTTCTTCACCATCTCCGGCAACCTCGCCACCCAGTTCATCCAGGGCGTGGGCTGGGGCATGGCCTCGGCGATCAAGGGCGACACCAAAATCGCCTCGGCCTGGATCGGCGACGGCGCCACCGCCGAGTCGGACTTCCACACCGCCCTGACCTTCGCCCACGTGTACCGCGCGCCGGTGATCCTCAACGTGGTCAACAACCAGTGGGCGATCTCCACCTTCCAGGCAATCGCCGGTGGTGAAGCCACCACCTTCGCCGGTCGCGGCGTCGGTTGCGGCATTGCCTCCCTGCGGGTCGACGGCAACGATTTCTACGCCGTGTATGCCGCCTCCGCCTGGGCCGCCGAACGTGCGCGCCGCGGCCTCGGCCCGACCATGATCGAATGGGTCACCTACCGCGCCGGCCCGCACTCGACCTCCGATGATCCGTCGAAATACCGCCCTGCCGATGACTGGAGCCACTTCCCGCTCGGCGATCCGATTGCGCGCCTCAAGCAGCACCTGATCAAGGTCGGCCAGTGGTCCGAAGAGGAACACGCCGCGGTCAGCGCCGAGCTCGAAGCCCAAGTGATCGCTGCTCAGAAAGAAGCCGAACAGTACGGCACCCTCGCCGGCGGCCAGATTCCAAGCGCTGCGACCATGTTCGAAGACGTCTACAAAGAGATGCCGGAGCACTTGAAGCGCCAGCGTCAAGAGTTGGGGATCTGACATGAACGATCACAACAACAATATCGAGCTGGAAACCGCCATGACCACGACCACCATGACCATGATCCAGGCCCTGCGCTCGGCCATGGATGTGATGCTTGAACGTGACGATAACGTCGTGGTCTTCGGCCAGGACGTGGGCTACTTCGGCGGCGTGTTCCGCTGCACCGAAGGCCTGCAGAACAAGTACGGCACCTCCCGGGTGTTCGACGCGCCGATCTCCGAAAGCGGCATCGTCGGTGTCGCCGTGGGCATGGGCGCCTACGGTCTGCGCCCGGTGGCCGAGATCCAGTTCGCCGACTACGTCTACCCGGCCTCCGACCAGATCATTTCCGAAGCCGCCCGCCTGCGCTATCGCTCGGCAGGCGAGTTCACCGCACCGATGACCCTGCGCATGCCGTGCGGCGGTGGCATCTACGGCGGCCAGACCCACAGCCAGAGCATCGAAGCGATGTTCACCCAGGTCTGCGGTTTGCGCACGGTGATGCCGTCCAACCCGTACGACGCCAAGGGCCTGTTGATCGCCTCCATCGAAAACGATGACCCGGTGATCTTCCTCGAGCCGAAACGCCTGTACAACGGCCCGTTCGACGGTCACCACGACCGCCCGGTAACCCCGTGGTCGAAACACCCTGCCGCGCAAGTGCCGGACGGTTACTACACCGTGCCGCTGGACGTCGCTGCGATCACCCGTCCGGGCAAGGACGTCACCGTGCTGACCTACGGCACCACGGTGTACGTCTCGCAAGTCGCTGCTGAAGAAAGCGGCGTTGACGCCGAAGTCATCGACCTGCGCAGCCTGTGGCCGCTGGACCTGGAAACCATCGTCAAATCGGTGAAAAAGACCGGCCGTTGCGTGGTGGTGCACGAAGCGACCCGTACCTGCGGCTTTGGTGCCGAACTGGTGTCGCTGGTGCAAGAGCATTGCTTCCACCACCTGGAAGCGCCGATCGAACGCGTCACCGGTTGGGACACCCCTTACCCGCACGCGCAAGAGTGGGCGTATTTCCCAGGGCCGTCCCGAGTGGGCGCGGCGTTGAAACGGGTCATGGAGGTCTGAATGGGCACGCACGTCATTAAAATGCCGGACATTGGTGAAGGCATTGCAGAAGTTGAATTGTCGGTCTGGCACGTCAAGGTCGGCGACATGGTCGTCGAAGATCAGGTGCTGGCCGATGTCATGACCGACAAGGCGATGGTCGATATCCCGTCGCCGGTGCATGGCAAGGTGATTGCCCTCGGCGGTCAGCCGGGCGAAGTCATGGCGGTTGGCAGTGTGCTAATCAGCATTGAAGTCGAAGGCGCGGGCAACGTTAAGGAGTCGGCGCAACCGGCTCCTGTGAAAGAAGCGCCAGTGGGAGCACCTAAAGTCGAAGCCGTGGTTGAAAGCAAACCGGTCGCGGCCCCAGCGCCGAAAGTTGCTGTATGCCAGGGCCCGATGGTTGCTCGCGCAGCCGATGAACGTCCGCTGGCGTCCCCGGCCGTGCGCAAGCATGCGCTGGACCTGGGCATTCAGCTGCGCCTGGTACGTGGCAGCGGCCCGGCCGGTCGTGTGCTGCATGAAGACCTGGATGCCTACCTGGCTCAGGGTCAGTCGAATGCATCGACGGTCAGCAGCGCTTACACCCAGCGCACCGATGAACAGCAGATCCCGGTGATCGGCATGCGCCGCAAGATCGCCCAGCGCATGCAGGACGCCACCCAGCGCGCCGCCCACTTCAGCTACGTCGAAGAAATCGACGTCACCGCCGTGGAAGAACTGCGCGCGCACCTCAACGAAAAACACGGTGCGACTCGCGGCAAGCTGACCTTGCTGCCGTTCCTGGTCCGCGCCATGGTCGTCGCCCTGCGTGACTTCCCGCAGATCAACGCCCGCTACGACGACGAAGCCCAGGTCATCACCCGCCTCGGCGCAGTGCATGTCGGCATTGCCACACAAGCCGATATTGGCCTGATGGTGCCGGTGGTACGTCACGCCGAAGCCCGCAGCCTGTGGGACAGCGCAGCGGAAATCTCGCGTTTGGCCACCGCCGCGCGCAATGGCAAGGCCAGCCGCGATGAGCTGTCCGGCTCGAGCATCACTTTGACCAGCCTCGGCGCCTTGGGCGGCATCGTCAGCACGCCGGTGCTGAACCTGCCGGAAGTGGCGATTGTCGGCGTGAACAAGATCGTCGAACGGCCGATGGTGATCAAAGGCCAGATCGTGGTCCGCAAGATGATGAACCTCTCCAGCTCCTTTGATCACCGCGTGGTCGACGGCATGGACGCGGCGCTCTTCATCCAGGCCATTCGTGGCCTGCTCGAACAACCCGCCACGCTCTTTGTCGATTAAGCATTTGTGGAGAAAGTCATGCAGACACTGAACACCACGCTGCTGATTATCGGCGGCGGTCCCGGCGGTTATGTGACGGCGATCCGCGCCGGCCAGCTGGGCATCCCGACTATCCTGGTGGAAGGCCAATCTCTGGGCGGCACCTGCCTGAACATCGGCTGCATTCCGTCCAAGGCACTGATTCACGTCGCCGAGCAGTTTCATCAGACGCAGCAGCACCATCAGCTTTCGGCCCTGGGCATCAGCGTTTCGGCGCCGACCCTGGACATCACCAAGAGCGTCGAATGGAAAGACGGCATCGTCGATCGCCTGACCACCGGCGTTGCCGCGCTGCTGAAAAAGAACAAGGTCCAGGTCATTCAAGGCTGGGCCAATGTGGTTGACGGTAAAACCGTCGAGGTCGGCGACACACGCATCCAGTGCGAGCACCTGGTGCTGGCCACCGGTTCGAAAAGCGTGAACTTGCCGATGTTGCCGATTGGCGGGCCGATCATCTCGTCCACCGAAGCCCTGGCGCCGACATCCGTGCCCAAGCGTTTGATTGTGGTCGGCGGTGGCTACATCGGTCTGGAACTGGGCATTGCCTATCGCAAGCTCGGCACCGAGGTCAGCGTGGTGGAAGCGCAGGAGCGCATCCTGCCGGCCTACGACGCCGAACTGACCCAGCCTGTGCACGATGAACTGAGAAAACTCGGCGTGAAGCTTTACTTGAAACATAGCGTGCAAGGCTTTGATTCAGAACAACATACCTTGCAAGTACTGGCCCCGAACGGCGCAACCCTGAACCTGGAAACCGACCAGGTGCTGGTGGCCGTCGGTCGCAAGCCGAACACCCAGGGCTGGAACCTCGAAGCGCTGAACCTGGACATGAACGGTTCGTCGATCAAGATCGACAACCGTTGCCAGACCAGCATGCGCAACGTCTATGCCATCGGCGACCTGAGCGGCGAACCGATGCTCGCGCACCGGGCCATGGCCCAGGGCGAGATGGTCGCCGAGCTGATCAGCGGTAAGTCCCGCGAGTTCAACCCGACCGCCATCGCCGCCGTGTGCTTCACCGACCCGGAACTGGTGGTGGTCGGCAAGACCCCGGACGAGGCCAGGATTGCAGGCCTGGACTGCATCGTGTCGAGCTTCCCGTTCGCCGCCAATGGCCGGGCGATGACCCTGGAGTCGAAAAGCGGCTTCGTGCGTGTGGTCGCCCGTCGGGACAATCATGTGATTGTCGGCTGGCAGGCGGTGGGGGTTGGCGTGTCCGAATTGTCCACGGCGTTCGCGCAAAGCCTGGAGATGGGCGCGCGGCTGGAAGACATCGGCGGCACCATCCATGCGCATCCGACGCTCGGCGAGGCGGTGCAGGAAGCGGCGTTGCGTGCGCTGGGACATGCGTTGCACCTGTAAAAAATCAAAAGATCGCAGCCTTCGGCAGCTCCTACGCGCCTGTGGGCGCCGCCGCAGGCTGCGATCTTTTAGCGTTTTTGCACTGCGAATCAGCCCAAGAATGAAGTATTGTTGTGCCCATCCGGAAAAACGTCAGAAGCCTTGAACCGTTTCGGCGGTTGTTAAGTGATAGAGGGTGTCATGGGTAACGAAAGCATCAATTGGGACAAGCTGGGTTTTGACTACATCAAGACCGACAAGCGCTATCTGTCGTACTTTCGCAATGGCGAATGGGACAAGGGCACCCTGACCGAAGATAACGTGCTGCACATCAGCGAAGGCTCCACAGCCCTTCACTATGGCCAGCAATGCTTCGAAGGCATGAAGGCCTATCGTTGCAAGGACGGTTCGATCAACCTGTTCCGCCCGGACCAGAACGCCCTGCGCATGCAGCGCAGCTGCGCCCGTCTGCTGATGCCGCAAGTGGACACCGAGCAATTCATCGAAGCCTGCAAGGCCGTGGTCCGCGCCAACGAGCGTTTCATTCCGCCGTACGGCACCGGCGGCGCGCTGTACCTGCGCCCGTTCGTGATCGGCGTGGGTGACAACATCGGCGTGCGTACCGCTCCCGAGTTCATCTTCTCGATCTTCTGCATCCCGGTCGGCGCCTACTTCAAGGGTGGCCTGACCCCGCACAACTTCCAGATCTCCAGCTACGACCGCGCTGCGCCACAAGGCACCGGTGCGGCCAAGGTCGGTGGCAACTACGCTGCCAGCCTGATGCCGGGCTCCAAGGCCAAGAAAGCCCACTTTGCCGACGCCATCTACCTGGATCCGATGACCCACACCAAGATCGAGGAAGTCGGTTCGGCCAACTTCTTCGGGATCACCCACGACAACAAGTTCGTGACCCCGAACTCGCCATCGGTACTGCCGGGCATCACCCGTCTGTCGCTGATCGAGCTGGCCAGGACCCGTCTGGGCCTGGAAGTGGTTGAAGGCGACGTGTTCATCGACAAGCTCTCCGACTTCAAGGAAGCCGGTGCTTGCGGTACTGCGGCGGTGATCACACCGATTGGCGGCATCGACTACAACGACCACCTGCACGTGTTCCACAGCGAAACCGAAGTCGGCCCGGTCACCCAGAAGCTCTACAAAGAGCTGACCGGCGTGCAAACCGGCGACATCGAAGCGCCAGCGGGCTGGATCGTCAAGGTTTGACCTGACACCAGACGCACAAAAGCCCCCCATCGGGTGACCGACGGGGGGCTTTTTTATGGCCGAATGAAAAGATCGCAGCCTTCGGCAGCTCCTACAATGGATATTTCGCGGCTCTTGTAGGAGCTGCCGCAGGCTGCGATCTTTTGCTCTTCTCCTCGATATCCAGCCGCAACTCAAGCCCAAAACGCCCCGCCATCTCCTTGCGCCCCAACGCCGTCAACGCCAACGCCCGACTGTCCAGATCCTGGGTCACCCACTGGCGCTTGAGCGCCGTTTGCAGCAACGCCGCCCCCAGCGACCCGCCCAGATGCGGCCGACGCATGCTCCAGTCCAGGCACGGGCAGGCAAAGCGGCGGCGCAGCGTGCTCAGATCCTGCACTTCAATCCCTAGCCCCTGAAACATTGCCGAACCACTGTCACTCAAGCGATAGGCCTGTTCGTCGGTTTCCTCCAGCCAGCCCGCTTCGAGCATCCGGTCATGCAACAGTACCGCCAGGGTACCCGCCATGTGGTCGTAGCAGGTGCGGGCAAACTGCAGGCGATCCGGAGTCCGCGCCTGGAAGCGCGGCGCCGTGTTCTGGCCGATCACCATCAGCGCTTCCAGGGCCTGGGCGACGCGTTTGTCCGCCAGGCTGTAATAGCGGTGACGTCCCTGGACGTGCAGCCGCACCAGTGCCAGCTCCTTGAGTCTGGCCAGGTGGGCACTGGCGGTCGACGCGCTGACTTCGGCCACCGCCGCCAGCTCGGTGCTGGTGCGGGCGTGGCCGTCCATCAGCGAACAGAGGATTTTCGTCCGCGCTGGCTCCGCGATGGCCGCCGCCACCTGCGAGACGCCCATGTCGTGTTGTTCTGCGCTCATATTTCGCTCCCGGACGAATCAACGCCCTTTCGGACTGGAGATAGTAGCAACACTTTCCAACAACAGAAGGCTGTGCCCCATGGACCCGATCATCGCTGTGACCCAGGCCGATCCTTATCCCTACTACGCACAACTGCGTGCCGAAGGCGGGTTGGTTTTCCATCCAGGGCTGAACATATGGGTGGCCAGCAACGCCCGGGCGGTGGCCGCCGTGCTGGCGCATCCTGATTGCAACGTTCGCCCCGCGCAGGAGCCAGTCCCCAGGGCGATTGCCAATGGTATGGCCGGCCTGGTGTTCGGCCAATTGATGCGCATGAATGAGGGTGAGCGCCAGCGTTGTCCACGGTCGGCGATTGCGCCGGAACTGGAGTTGATCGATACACGGGAAGTCGAGAGTCTGGTCAGCGCCCGGTTGATCTCCACCGACGCCGTCGGCCTGCACAACGCCATGTTCCGTGGGCCGGTGTGCGTGGTGGCGGCGTTGCTGGGATTCACCCCGGCTCAGGGTCGAATCATCAGTGAACTGACGGCGGACTTCGTGGCTTGCCTGTCGCCCTTGAGCACCTCGGCACAGCTGGCTGCCGCCCATGCCGCCGCCGAACAACTGAGCGGTTACTGTGTCGAGCTTTTGGCTGACCCGGACAACCACAGCCGCCTGCTTGCAGGCATCCGCCAGCGCTTCACCGGCAGCGCACCGCAAACGCTGATCGCCAACCTGATTGGCCTGTTTTCCCAGACGTTCGACGCCACGGCCGGGCTGATCGGCAACACTGTGCTGGCATTGATTCAACACCCGTCGTTACTCAGCGAATCACCCCATGTCGACGACCTGCTGGCCGAAGTGCAACGCCTGGACCCGCCGGTACAGAACACCCGCCGCTTCGTCGCCGCCCCCTGCGAGATTGACGGCGCAAGGCTGAATGCCGGGGACGTGATCCTGGTGCTGCTGGCCTCGGCCAATCGCGACCCACAGCTCAACGACAACCCCGACGACCTCCTGCTCGACCGCCCGAACCGGCGCAGCTTCACCTTTGGTGCGGGGCGCCATCAATGTCCGGGGCAGGCACTGGCGTTGAGCATCGCTGGCGCTACCGTCCGGCACATTCTGGCGATGAAGCCGGAACTGGATCGCCTGACCTGGGATTACCGCCCGTCCGCCAATGGACGAATTCCGCTGTTCAGGGATTGGCCGGTCGCTTGATCGACGCTCACTCCAACTGCCCAACCCGTGCAGCATCCGGCCAGAACAACGCCGCCTGCCCCAAACGCACACCCTGCTGATCAACCAGCGTCCACACCTTGCCTTCATGAATCATGAAGGCATTGCCCTGCCGATCCACCCGATAACCGCTGTAGCCATGCGCTATGCCATGGGCCGTGACCTGCTCCAGCAGGGTCTGGCGCCGGGCGCGGTCCAGTGGCGAGGCGCTGAAGCGTGAGGGCATGCCCAGAAACTCCGGGCGCGGGTACTTGAAGCACGCCAGCGCCTGTTCATTGGCGTAGAAGAAAAGTGGGTCGTCTTCAGTACCGTGGGCCAGCAAACTGTAGGGCGCGTGGGCGTGCAGCCAATGCAGGCGCTCCCTTCCTGCCAGCGACGGCGGTGCTGGCAGATGTTCGCCGGTCCAGTGCCGATAAGACTCATCCAGCAGTTCGATCGCCATGGCGTATTCGTTGATTGGCAACCCGCCCTCTCCTCTTCAGATCCTGGTTTCAAACCCGGCCCAGCCTAACCAAAGCAGCCTGAAAAGTCCTGCTGCCCGGTTGATTAGTTACACCGGGTTAAAACAGTCATGACGGGAAGTGCGTTTATCCCGCACGCCTTTCTCCATAGAGTCACCTGGATCATGGTGAACAACGAGGCTCGATTGATGCAGACCCCACTGGACAAGTCACTGAGTGTTTTTGCGCGGGCCGACCTGCTGCAAGGTCCCACGCCCATTCAGCGGGCTGCGCGACTCGAACAACGGCTGGGCCTGGACAAACAGGGGATCGGCCTGTTTCTCAAACGCGACGACCACATGTTGATCGGCGCGGGCGGCAACAAGCTGCGCAAGCTTGAATTCCACATCGGCGCGGCGCTGCAAGCCGGAGTCGATACGATCATTACCGTAGGCGGCATCCAGTCCAATCATGCTCGTTTGACCGCCGCGGTGTGCGCCCGGCTGGGCATCGCCTGCGAGTTGTTCCTGACCCGGGCCGTGGCCAAAGCCGAGGTGGATTACGAACTCAATGGCAACGTGCTGCTCGACCAGTTGTTCGGCGCGCAGATGCAGGTGTTTGCCGGCGGTACCGACTCACTGGCCAAAGCCGAGGCCAGGGCGGCGCAGCTTCGGGATTGCGGACGCAAGGTTATGGTGTTGCCGACCGGTGGTTCAACGCCCCTGGGTAGCCTGGGTTATGCCCGCTGCGCAGCGGAAATCGCCCGGCAAGAGGCCGAACTGCAACTCACGTTCAATCAAGTGGTGGTCCCCAATGGCAGCGCCGGAACGCATGCCGGGCTCGCGGCGGGCTTCCAGTTGCTGGGCCGGGGTACCTGCGTGGTCAAATCGTTCTCGGTGTTGTCCGACCAGGACTCATCAGCCGCGAGAACCCTGCAACTGACCCGCGAGACATTGGCGCTACTGGGCAGTGACGCCGAGGTGCAGACGACCGGGATGGTGATCGACGGCAGCCAGCTGGGTGCCGGCTATGGCCTGCCAACCGCCGCCATGCAGGACGCGGTACGCCTGATGGCGCGTACCGAAGGCCTGCTGGTCGACCCGGTGTACTCCGGCAAAGCCTTCGCGGGAGTACTGGCCGACCTGCAGCAGGGGCGTTTCGGCCCCGGGGACAACGTGCTGTTCGTCATGACTGGCGGTACACCCGGCCTGTATGCCTATCGGGAAACCTTTCAGGCCTGACGGTCAATCATCCCGCGTCAGCACTTCCAGCAATTCAATTTCGAAGATCAGGTTCGAATTCGGCGTGATCTTGCCCATGGTGCGTTCGCCATAGGCCAGGTGCGC
The DNA here is from genome assembly GCF_003097365.1 of Pseudomonas sp. B1(2018). Taxonomy (NCBI): domain Bacteria; kingdom Pseudomonadati; phylum Pseudomonadota; class Gammaproteobacteria; order Pseudomonadales; family Pseudomonadaceae; genus Pseudomonas; species Pseudomonas sp. B1(2018). Next base: position 60,368 of record NZ_PYUK01000022.1, on the reverse strand, counting down.
CGGCACCAGCAACTTGCGCTTGCCACCGACCTGCATCCCCATGATGCCCTGGTCCCAGCCCTTGATGACCCGCCCGGTGCCGATCACGCACTGGAAGGGTTTGCCTCGGCTGTAGGACGAATCGAATTCGCTCCCATCCTCTAGCCAGCCACGGTACTGGGTGGTGATCAGCGCGCCTTTTACCGCAGCTTTTCCGTCACCCAACTTAAGATCGATAACCTGAAGCTCGTCATTCATTGAATTCACTCGTATGCTCACTCGCCCACAAGGGCCCGATGGGCGCCGTTTTCCCAGATTTGCCCGCAATTGGCAACCATTGCCGTCACCGCGCGCCGCGTTCAAAGCTGTTTGCTGAACTAAAATAATCAACTATTACCCGTACGGTTCAACGCCCTGATGGCCATGCCCGAATGATCCTGCTCTGGACCAGCGTCATCCTTGGTTCGACGACGCTCACCCTGATCGTCGCGCTGGTCTGGCGCGAACACTCGCTGCACAAGCAACTGGCGCAGTACCGCGCGATCATCAACAGCCTGTCCGAAGGCCGGAACATCCATCAGGATGGCGACGCCGAGCGCTTCAAGCGCAGCCAGTATTTCGCTCGCATCGGCACCTGGGATTGGGATGTCGACACCGATCGCCTGTACTGGTCCGACGCGATTTTCGGCATGTTCGGGTTCAAGATCGGCGAAGTGACGCCCTCCTATGCCCTGTTCTGCTCCTGCGTGCACCCTGACGACCGGCTGAGGGTCCGGGCCGGCGAACTGCGCTGCCTGGAAACCGGCGAAAACCATGATGAGGAATACCGCGTGGTCTGGCCCGACGGCACGATCCGCTGGCTGCGGGAAACCGGCAACGTGGTCAAGAATGACCACGACGAGACGATCAAGATGATGGGCGTGGTACGCGACATCACCGAAGAAAAGGCCTCGGCCAACTACCTCAAGCACCTGGCCCATTTCGACCCGCTGACCGGCCTGCCCAATCGCCTGGTGCTCGAAGAGCGCCTGTCCGAAGCGCTGGAGCAGGCGCGCGCCAGCGCCACGCGGGTGGCGCTGGTGTTTGTCGATCTCAATGGTTTCAAGGCCATCAACGACCGTTATGGCCATGCGGCCGGCGACCGCGTGCTGGTCACTACCGCCACACGGCTCAAGCGCATCCTGCGCGGCACCGACACCGTCGCCCGGATCGGTGGCGACGAATTCGTGGTCATCCTCCAGGACTTGCCCCAAGGCAACAGCCTGCAGGACGAAGCGCGCACCATCTGCCAGAACATCTTCGCCGAGCTCTCCCCGCCCATCACCATCGGCAACGACCAGCGCCACATCGGCACCAGCCTGGGCGTCGCCGTGTTCCCCGATCATGCGCCGAGCATTGACCGCCTGCTGCACATTGCCGACCTGGCGATGTACGAGGCCAAGCGCAGCGGGAACAATCAATATCGGCTGGGCACCGAGAGCGTGGTGCGGTTGTATAGCCAATAAGGCTGCGTCGTCCGACTACGCCAGTTCCGGAAAGATTCGCGACTCTTTGCGGTTTGTAGATCAGGCACGGTACCGATGGGTCAATGATCACCCCGGCAAACAGACAGCCCGACACCCTCCACGACTGGAGACACTCGAGCGGTGCCGATCGTTGTTCCTGCTAAACGCTCACTTTCTTCTTTCTACGCTGGAGCCCTGGCGCCTTGACGGCAGGAAACACGCCATCCCACTGCGCATCGATGCGCCAGATTCGCTCACTCAAATCAGGATGACTGGCCAGCAAACGGTCCAGGGACGAAGTCCCGCCCGCACAGAAGTACAGGTGACTGAACTCGTCTGCCCGGTCTGCGCTCATGTGCGAGCCTTGCGCATGGCCGCCAATTTTTTTCAATGCGCCGGCAATACTGTGTGGGTTACGGGTGTACTGCACCGCGGTGGCATCAGCCAGAAACTCCCGTTGCCGACTTACGGCGGCCTTGATCAGGCTGGCCATAAAACTCCCGGCAAACCCGGCGATGCACAAAACCACGCCGACCAGCAGGCCCACCAGTTTAAGACGGTTGTCACCGTTCTCACGGTTACTGACTCGACTCACTCTCAGCAGTATCAGGCTGCCCGCCAGGCCAAGCACCAGCAAGCCGTTGACGGTCGCCAGCATGTGCATGTTCAGGCGCATATCGCCGTTGAAGATGTGGCTGAACTCATGGGCAATCACCCCTTGCAGTTCTTCGCGTGTGAGCAGCGATATCGCTCCCTGCGTCACGCCGATCACTGCGTCCTGTGGAGTGAACCCGGCTGCGAAGGCGTTGATGCTCTCATCCGGTAGCAGATAGATGGGCGGTACGGTCATGCCCGAGGCAAGAGCCATTTCTTCGACGACGTTGATCAGGCGCTGCTCTTCGAGCGTTCGGGCGCCTTGATTGATCAGACGCCCGCCCAGGCTTTCGGCGATGACTTTGCCTCCGTGCCGTAGTTCTGCGTATTTGAACAAACTGCCCATCAGTACGACGGCGGTGATGACCGATGCCGTAATCTGCACCGCTTCCCAGTTGATCGCCAGAGCATCGCTGCCATCGTCGGCATGTTTGAGGCTGAAAACGAGGGAAGTCATGGTGATCAGGCTCAGCACCGCCAGGATCATCAATATCACGAGTAGCGCCGTCCGGTGTCTGGACTGACGCTGTTGTTCAAAAAAATTCATCGGACCGTCCGTGGGCAAATTGCGTCAGAAGGAAACCTGGGGGGCTTGTTGAATGGACGCGGTGTCGGAAAACTCCAGCGGTGTAGCGTCGGCGGCATGGCCGAAGCGGGCTGCCAACAGCACGGCGGGGAAGCTCTGCTTGAGATTGTTGTAAGCCAGTACGGCATCGTTGTACAACTGACGTGCGAAGGTCACTTTGTTTTCGGTGCTGCTGATCTCTTCACTCAGTTGCTGCATGGTCTGCGAAGCCTGGAGTTCAGGGTAGGCTTCCAGGGTGACGTTCAGTCGCCCCATGGCGCTGTTGAGTGCGCCATCAGCCAGACTCAGTTGTGCAATATTGCGCGCATCACCCGGTTGTGCCTGAGCTGCCTTGAGCCCGGCCAACGCGGTATTGCGTGCGTTAATGACGGCCTCAAGGGTTTCGCGCTCGTGGGCCAGATAGCCCTTGGCGGTTGCTACCAGGTTAGGGATCAGGTCGTAGCGCCGCTTGAGTTGAACCTCAACCTGCGCGAAGGCATTTTTGATTTCGTTGCGACGGGCGACCAAACCGTTGTAGAGCCCGATCGCATACAGAATGCAGAGAGTCAGAACGGCCAAAATGACCAGCAGGATGATGCCGTTGGTACTCATGGTGTGATGTCCTTGTTCACGCGGCGGGAATATTGCGCAGGATGTTAACGGAATATCCTGTTTTATGTGAGCACGCGCATTGATCCGCTTTGCACATCAATGCATGCCAACTATGCAATTAACATATCGATGCCCCTGCTCCACTATCCGCCCTAATAAGAACCGTGCGCCGCGTCCAGCCGGCGCACGTCATAAAAGCGGTGGAGTACAGATCAATGACAGCATCAATCCAACGGCCCGCGACTGCCGGTCGCTACCGGGCCAGCGCAATCTTCCGGGTCACCTCGGGCAACTTCCTCGAACAGTTCGACTTCTTTCTTTTTGGTTTCTATGCCACGCAGATCGCTGCCGTGTTCTTTCCGGCCAGCAGCGAATTCGCCTCGCTGATGATGACCTTTGCCGTGTTCGGCGCAGGCTTCCTGATGCGTCCATTGGGCGCCGTGGTGCTGGGTGCCTACATCGATGATGTGGGTCGACGCAAAGGCTTGATCGTGACCCTGTCGATCATGGCCAGCGGCACCATCCTGATTGTGCTGGTGCCCGGTTACGAGACCATCGGTTTGTTCGCCCCGGCCCTGGTGCTGATCGGGCGGCTGCTGCAGGGCTTTTCCGCCGGTGCGGAACTGGGTGGCGTGTCGGTGTACCTCGCCGAGATCGCCACACCCGGCCACAAGGGCTTTTTCACCAGTTGGCAGTCGGGCAGCCAGCAAGTGGCGATCATCGTCGCCGCCGCACTGGGTTACGCCTTGAACCAGTGGATGGCGCCGAGTGTGATTGCCGACTGGGGCTGGCGGATTCCGTTCTTCGTCGGCTGCATGATCGTGCCCTTCATCTTCCTGCTGCGCCGCAACCTGGAAGAAACCGAAGAGTTCGCCACCCGTAAACACCGTCCGAGCATGGGTGAGGTGTTCCGCACCCTGGGGCAAAACTGGCTGATCGTGTTCGCCGGCATGATGATGGTCGCCCTGACCACCACCGCCTTCTACCTGATCACGGTGTACGCACCGACCTTCGGTAAAACCGTCCTGCACCTGAGCACGTCCGATGCGCTGCTGGTGACACTGCTGGTGGGTGTTTCGAATTTCATCTGGCTGCCGATTGGCGGTGCACTTTCGGACCGTATCGGTCGACGCCCGGTGTTGATCGCCATGGCCTTGCTGGCCATCGCCACCACTTACCCGGTGCTGACCTACCTGGTGAACGCACCCAGCTTCATGCACATGCTGCTGGTGCTGTTGTGGCTGTCGTTCATCTACGGCCTGTACAACGGCGCGATGATCCCGGCGCTGACAGAGATCATGCCCGTGGAGGTCCGGGTGGCCGGTTTCTCCCTCGCCTACAGCCTGGCCACGGCCGTGTTCGGCGGGTTCACCCCGGCGATGTCGACCTTGCTGATCCAGTACACCGGCGACAAGGCGGCGCCAGGCTACTGGATGAGCTTTGCAGCACTGTGCGCGTTGTGCGCGACGCTCATGCTCTATCGCCGCGCCTCGAATCACCTGCAACCGGTGGCGTCGTGAACCTGCCCTTGATCGAGAACACAATCATGAAAAAACAGTTCGGTTTTGCCGCCATCGCGTTGGTGGCCAGCCTTGGATTGAGCGGCATTGCCCAGGCTGAAGAGATCCGTGTGATGACCTCCGGCGGCTTCACGGCGGCCTACAAGATCCTCGGCCCGAAGTTCGCCGCCGCCACCGGCAATACCCTCGACACCGCGCTCGGTCCCTCCATGGGCAAGGCGCCGGAAGCGATTCCCAATCGCCTGGCCCGGGGTGAGCAAGCCGACGTGGTGATCATGGTCGGCTACGCCCTGGACGATCTGATCAAACAGGGCAAGGTCGACCCTGCTTCACGGGTCGAACTGGCGGATTCGCGCATTGGCCTGGTGGTGCGCGAAGGTGCACCGAAGCCGGACATCAGCAATGTCGAGGGCCTGAAAAAGACATTGCTCGAGGCGAAATCGGTGGCCTACTCCGACAGTGCCAGCGGCGTGTACATTGAGCAGCAGCTGTTCAAGCGCCTGGGGATCGAAGACCAGCTCAAGCCCAAGTCGACCATGGTGCCGAAAATCCCCGTGGGCTCCGTGGTTGCCACCGGCGACTATCAATTGGGCTTTCAGCAGGTCAGCGAATTGTTGCCGGTGCCGGGGGTCAGTTTCGTGGCGAAGATTCCGGAGTCCGTGCAATCGGTGACCCGGTTTGCCGCCGGCATCCCGGTAGGGGCGCAGCACCCGGTCGAAGCCAAGGCCTTGCTGGAATACCTGGCCTCGACCCAGGCTCAACCGGATGTGAAAGCGACCGGACTGGACTCGGTCAGTCGCTGACCGACGGCTGCAGGACTTTCATCTCCACCACCAGCCGTTCCAGCTCCAATGCCGCCGGGGTCAAGGTTCGACCTCGGCGCTTGATCAGACCGACGCTGCGCATCACTTGCGGATCGGTCAGCGGCACCCGCGTCAGGATCGGATGATCCGCCGCCGGCATCGCCATCAACGGCACCGCCGCCACGCCCAACCCGGCCTCCACCAGACCGATCATGGTGGTCACATGACGGGTTTCACAAATACTCGAGCGCTGCGGCACCACCCCGGTCAACGCCTGATCCAGCAGAAAGCGGTTGCCCGAGGTTTTATCCAGCGAGATGTAATCCTGCCGATAGAACTCGTCCCAGGTGACACTGCTGCGCCCCGCCAGCGGATGATCGCGCCGGCACGCCACGACATACCCTTCCTGCACCAGGGGCTCGAAATCCACTTCGGCCTCCAGCGTACCCATGAAGCTCAGGCCGAAATCCGCTTCGCCATTGACCACCGCGCTCAAGACGTCATGGGCGCTCGAGTCCAGCACCTTGACCTTGATCCGCGGAAACTGCCGGTGATAGTGCGCAATCACCCGCGGCATGAAGTAGTAAGCCGCCGAGGGTACGCAGGCGACCGTGACATGGCCGAGCCGGGTCGAAGCGACTTCGCTGATGCCCAGCAATGCCACGTCCAGATCGTCCAGCAGGCGCTCGACGCTGGGCATGAAACCCCGTCCGGCCTGGGTCAGGCTGACCTTGCGCGTGGTGCGCTCGAACAGGCGCACGCCAAGGGCATCTTCGAGTTTTTCGATCCGCCGGCTCAGCGCGGGCTGGGAAATGCGCACCGTATCGGCGGCCTTGCGAAAACTGCCCTGCTCGACCACGGCACGGAAGGCTTGCAGGTCATTGAGGTCGAAGTTGATCGCCATGGGGTTACTCGCAAGCGACGCTGATTGATCAGCTAATCCTATAAATGTAACTAACTAATGCAAATTGTAACATCTGAGGCCGAGCGCTTTGCTGACGCCGAAGGGCTCAGCCTTTATTCTTGTCACCCCCGCTGTACCGAGTCCTGGAGTTTTCCAATGCCCCATGAAGGCAACCTGCTACAAGCCGCTGTCGTGTTCCTGATGGCGGCCGTGCTCATCGTTCCATTGGCCAAGCGCCTGCAACTGGGGGCGGTCCTGGGTTATCTGTTCGCCGGAGTGATCATCGGCCCGTCGGTGCTGGGGTTGATCGACAACCCGCAAAGCGTCGCGAACATTTCCGAACTTGGCGTGGTGTTGCTGCTGTTCATCATCGGCCTGGAGCTGTCGCCACGACGCTTGTGGGTGATGCGCAAATCAGTGTTCGGCGTGGGCCTGGCGCAAGTGCTGCTGACCGGCACGGTGATTGGCGTGGTGGCTTTGTATTTGTTTGGCCAGACGTTGAACACCGCGATCGTCCTCGGCCTGGGCCTGGCACTGTCGTCCACGGCGTTCGGCCTGCAAAGCCTGGCTGAACGCAAGGAACTGACCAGCCCTCACGGGCGACTGGCGTTCGCGATCCTGTTGTTTCAGGACATCGCCGCGATCCCCCTGATCGCCATGGTGCCGCTGCTCGCCGGTGGCGATCACAGCACCAGCGCCAGCGAAAACCTGAACCACGGCCTGCAAGTGCTGGCCAGCATCGCCGTGGTGGTGATCGGCGGGCGTTACCTGCTGCGGCCGGTGTTCCGCGTGGTGACCAAGACCGCGTTGCCGGAGGTCTCGACCGCCACCGCGTTGCTGGTGGTGATCGGCACGGCCTGGTTGATGGAACTGGTGGGTATTTCCATGGCCCTTGGCGCCTTCCTCGCCGGCCTGCTGCTGGCGGACTCCGAGTATCGCCATGAACTGGAAGCCCAGATCGAACCGTTCAAGGGCCTGTTGCTGGGGCTGTTTTTCATCAGCGTCGGCATGGGCGCGAACCTGAGCCTGTTGCTGAGCATGCCGGTCGCGGTGCTGGGCCTGACCCTGCTGCTGATCGCGATCAAACTGCCGCTGCTGTTTATTGTCGGCCGCCTGGCAGGAGGTCTGAAGAACGTCAGTGCGATCCGCCTGGGTATCGTCTTGGCGGCCGGCGGTGAATTTGCCTTTGTGGTGTTCAAGATCGGTCGCGATCATGGGCTGTTCGCCGCCGGGCTGTATGACCTGCTGGTGTTGACCATCACCCTGTCCATGGCCGTGACGCCGCTATTGCTGCTGGTTTGCGCACGCCTGGTCAGCCCGAAAGTGCAACCGGTGGAAGTACCGGAGAAGTTCCGCGAAATCGACGCCGACGCGCCACGGGTGGTGATCGCCGGGATGGGCCGCATGGGCCAGATCGTTGCGCGGATCCTGCGCGCACAGAACATCAAGTTCGTGGCCCTCGACACCTCGGTGGAAACCATCGAGCTGTCCCGCAGCTTCGGTGGCGTGCCGGTGTTCTACGGCGACCCGATGCGCCCGGAAATCCTCAGCGCGGCCAAGGTCGGCGAAGCCGAGTTTTTTGTGATCGCCACAGACGACCCGAACACCAACATCAAGACCGCCGAACTGGTGCGCAAGCTCTACCCGCATATGAAAATCATCGCCCGCGCCCGTAACCGTCAGCATGTGCACCGGCTGATGGACGTCGGTGCCCACGCCGTGCGCGAGACCTTTTTCTCGAGCCTGGAAATGAGCCGGCAAACCCTGATCGGCTTGGGATTGACCCCGGCCCAGGCCGATGCACGGATCAAGCGGTTCAAGCAGCACGACGAAGAGGTGCTGGAAGCCCAGCACGCGGTGTATGACGACGCCGTGAAAGTGATGCAGACGGCACAGGAAGCGCGGGGGGAACTGGCCAGGTTGTTCGAGTCGGATCAACTGCAGGAGCAGGCGGGCAAGAAATGAGGTGACTATTCGGGCCTCATCGCGGGCAAGCCCGCTCCCACAGTTATTTCGGGTGTCCTTGATTTTGCGTACATCCATTAATCCTGTGGGAGCGGGCTTGCCCGCGATGAACGATGACGCGGTGCATTGGATAAACAATCATTTCAAAGGAATCCACCATGGCTGACGAATCCTCCCCCGCCCTCAAGGAAATCTTCAACACCGAGCGCCTCCAGCACATCGCCACAGAAATGACGGCGGTGTACCCCGATTTTGACGGCAGGAAATTCCTCAAGCTGGCCCAATCCGGCCTGGCAGACCTCAGCGTCATGCAGCGCATGGCCCGGGTCAGCGAATGCCTGCACGCGGTGTTGCCGCTGGACTATGAAGCATCGCTGCAGGTGCTGCGCGCCCTCGCCCCGCGCCTGAACAGCGGTTTCGTCAGCATGTGCCTGCCGCACTACGTCGCCCGCTACGGCGCCCATGCGTTCGAGCAGTCGATGGACGCGCTGAAGTACTTCACCGCTTTCGGCTCTTCGGAATTCGCGATCCGCCACTTTCTGCGCAACGACCTCCAACGTTCGCTCAAGCTGATGCACGACTGGTCGCTGGACGACAACGAACACGTACGACGCCTGGCCAGTGAAGGTTGCCGACCACGCCTGCCCTGGTCATTCCGCCTGGAACCCGTCCAGGCCGACCCGACGCTCGCCGCGAAGATCCTCGACAACCTCAAGGCTGACACCAGCCTGTACGTGCGCAAATCCGTGGCCAACCACCTCAACGACATCACCAAGGACCACCCCGACTGGGTGCTGGATCTGATCGAAGGCTGGTCGCTGGACAACCGGCACACCGCATGGATCGCCAGGCACGCCCTGCGCAGCCTGATCAAACAGGGCAACCAGCGGGCACTGGCGATCATCGGCGCGGGCGGCAAGCCTGAAGTCGAGATCGTCGATGTGAAAGTCGAACCGCCTGTGATTGGCCTGGGGGAAAAGATCACCCTGTCGTTTGCCATCAGATCCACCGTTGAAAGCAGCCAGCGCCTGGTGATCGACTACGCCATCGATTACGTCAAGGCCAACGGCAGCACCTCGGCGAAGGTCTTCAAGCTAAAGGCACTGACACTGCCCGGCAACGCCAGTGAAGTCGTCAGCCGTGGGCAGCAGATCAAGGAACTCACCACCCGCCGGCATTATGCGGGGCGCCATGCGGTGCATGTCATGGTCAATGGCGAGCGGTTGGCCAGCACGGCGTTCGAGATTGTTGTTTAAACCCCAAGATGGATATTGGATGTTCCGCCGCCTTCGCGGGCAAGCCCGCTCCCACAGGGATCTGCTGCGTTACACAGTTGGAGTGAACAGCACAAAAACCTGTGGGAGCGGGCTTGCCCGCGATGGCGTCAGGTCAGCCACCCAGTAGCAACCCCTGCTCCCGCTCACACAACTCCACCACATAATCCCAAAGCACCCGCAACCGCACCGACTTGTGCAACTCCCGGCGAGTGCTGATCCAGTAACTGCGCTGGATGCTTTCGTCCGGCAACAGCGGCACCAGCCCCGGATCGGCACTGGCCATGTAACACGGCAGCACCGCGATCCCCAGACCCGAGCGCGCAGCCTGTTGCTGGGCGATCACGCTGGTGCTGTGAAACACCACCTGCGGGTTGCGGCAGAAGCTGTTGAGGAACATCAATTCCTGGCTGAACAGCAAGTCGTCGACGTAGCCGATCCAGGCATGACGCCCCAGGTCCTCGCGACTGCGCAACGGCGGCGAACGATCGAGGTACTCCTGGCTGGCATACAACGCCAGGCGATAGTCAGTGAGCTTGCGGGTGACCAGCATGTCGGCGGCCGGGCGTTCGAGGTGGATGCTGATTTCCGCCTCGCGGTTGAGGATGCTGACAAACCGAGGCACCGCCACCAGTTCCACTTCCAGCCCCGGATAGCGTTCGAACAAGCCGTTCATGCGACTGGCCAGGAACATGATGCCCAGGCCTTCGGTCACCCCGACGCGGATCTTGCCCAGCGGCGCGGTGGATTGGGTGATTTCCTCCTGTGCCAGCAGCGCCACGTTCTCCATCGCCTCGGCGTGTTTAAGCAACGCCTCGCCCGCCGGGGTCATCTCGTAACCCTGGGCATGCTGGACGAACAATGCCGTACCCAGGCTCTTTTCGATGGCCTCGATGTGCCGCGCCACGGTGGCATGGGTGGTGTTCAAGCGCCGGGCAGCCGTGAGCAAACGCCCGCTGCGCTGCAATTCGAGAAAAAACCGCAGGTCATTCCAGTCGAACATGAAGCGTCCTTGTTCGTGGCCGTTCGGGATGCTGTTTAAAAACGCACAGCGGCTGCGCAAAAACTAACATTCTTTTGACGAAAGCTAACAACTAGGATGACAGACAACAAGAACAACAAAACGAGGTCAGGGATGCAGGCTTCCCTTGATGAATACGATTACATCGTGGTCGGGGCCGGGCCGGCCGGGTGTCTGCTGGCCAATCGACTGTCGGCCAATCCTCAACATCGCGTGTTGTTGCTCGAAGCCGGCGGCCGCGACAACTATGCGTGGATTCACATCCCCGTGGGTTACCTGTACTGCATCGGCAACCCGCGCACCGACTGGTGCTTCAAGACCGAAGCGCAACCGGGCCTGCAAGGTCGCGCCCTGAGCTATCCGCGCGGCAAGGTACTGGGCGGCTGCTCCTCCATCAACGGCATGATCTACATGCGCGGCCAGGCCGGTGACTACGACCGCTGGGCCGCCGACGGCAACCCCGGCTGGAGCTGGCAAGACGTGTTGCCGCTGTTCAAGCAGAGTGAAAACCACTTCGCCGGCGCCGCCGAATTTCACGGTGCCGCAGGCGAATGGCGAGTCGAACGCCAGCGCCTGTCATGGCCGATTCTCGACGCCTTCCGCAGTGCTGCCGAACAAAGCGGCATCGCCAGCGTCGATGACTTCAACCAGGGCGACAACGAAGGTTGCGGCTATTTCCAGGTCAATCAGAAGGCCGGCATCCGCTGGAACGCGGCCAAGGCGTTTCTCAAGCCGATTCGCCAACGCTCCAATCTCACTGTACTGACCGGTGTCGAAGTCGACCGTGTGCTGCTGGACAATGGCCGCGCCTCTGCAGTCAGCGCCCGCTGGCAAGGCACGGTGAAGACCTTCAAGGCGCGCAAGGAGATCGTCCTCTGTGCCGGTTCGGTCGGGTCGCCGGGCATCCTGCAACGCTCCGGCATCGGCCCGCGCCCACTGCTGGAACGGCTGGGCATTGGCGTCGCCCATGAGCTGCCCGGTGTCGGCGGCAATCTGCAGGATCACCTGCAACTGCGCCTGATCTACAAGCTGGAAAATGCCCGCACCCTGAACCAGATGGCCGGCAGCCTGTGGGGCAAGCTGGGCATGGGCCTGCGCTACCTGTATGACCGCAGCGGCCCGCTGTCCATGGCGCCGAGCCAGTTGGGCGCCTTTGCCCGCTCGGGGCCGGAACAGACATCAGCCAACCTCGAATACCACGTGCAGCCGCTGTCGCTGGAGCGCTTTGGCGAACCGCTGCATGGGTTCCCGGCGTTCACCGCATCGGTCTGCGATCTACGCCCGCAAAGCCGTGGCCGGGTGGATATCCGCTCGGCGGATCCGCAACAAGCACCGCTGATCCAGCCCAATTATTTGAGCCACCCGGAAGACCTGCGGGTCGCCGCCGACGCCATTCGCCTGACCCGACGTATCGTCGCCGCCCCGGCCCTGCGCGCCTTCAATCCGGTGGAATACCTGCCCGGCGCCAGCCTGCAAAGCGAGGAACAACTGCACGAAGCCGCCGCGCGCATCGGCACCACGATTTTCCACCCCGTGGGCACCTGCCGCATGGGCAACGACGCCGACGCCGTGGTCGATGCGCAACTCAAGGTCCATGGCATCCCCGGCCTGCGCATCGCCGATGCCTCGATCATGCCGCGCATCACCTCCGGCAACACCTGCTCGCCGACGCTGATGATTGCAGAGAAAGCGGCTCAACTGATCCTCAACCCCGAAACAAGGACCTTTGCCCCGGAAAAGGAGATACCCACCAACGCCTGAAAACCACACACGGCCCCCGTAGGAGCTGCCGAAGGCTGCGATCTTTTGATCTTGCTCTTAAAAGATCGCAGCCTTCGGCAGCTCCTACAAAGGCCATTCAACGAACAAGTACATAAGCAAACCCGATGCATGGACAGTAGCGGCACCCGCCCACAAGGCCGGCGCCGACAGTGGAACAACAAAAACAATCACTGTGAGGGATACCGGTATGTCAGAACACGTTCAGCCCCTGGAAGCCGTGCGCAGCGCGGGCACCAGCCAGGAAACCCAGAAAGTCATCTTCGCCTCGTCCCTCGGGACCGTCTTCGAGTGGTACGACTTTTTCCTCTATGGCGCCCTCGCGGCGGTCATCAGCAAACAGTTCTTCGCCGGGGTCAACGACACCACGGCGTTCATCTTCGCGCTGATGGCCTTCGCCGCCGGCTTCATCGTCCGGCCTTTCGGCGCGCTGGTGTTCGGTCGGTTGGGGGACATGATCGGGCGCAAGTACACCTTCCTCGCCACCATCATCCTCATGGGCCTGGCGACGTTCTGTGTCGGGCTGCTGCCGACCTACGCCAGCATCGGCATCGCCGCGCCGATCATCCTGGTGGTGCTGCGCATGCTCCAGGGCCTGGCCCTGGGCGGTGAATACGGTGGCGCCGCGACCTATGTTGCCGAGCACGCGCCCATGGGCAAGCGCGGCTTCCACACCAGCTGGATTCAATCCACCGCGACCCTGGGCCTGCTGCTCTCGCTGCTGGTGGTGCTGGGCTGCCGCTACTTCACCGGCGACCAGTTCGAAGTCTGGGGCTGGCGCATTCCGTTCCTGTTTTCCATCGTGCTGCTGGGCATCTCCACCTGGATTCGCCTGAGCCTGCACGAGTCGCCGGCCTTCGTGAAAATGAAAGAGGAAGGCAAGCTGTGCAAACAGCCGATTCGCGACTCCTTCGGCAAATGGGAAAACCTCAAGGTGGTGTTGATCGCGCTGTTCAGCATCAATGCCGGGCAAGCGGTGACCTTCTACGCCGCGCAATTCTATGTGCTGTTCTTCCTCACCCAGTTCCTGAAAATGGACCCGGCCGTGGCCAACGGCCTGCTGATTGTCAGCGTGACCATTGGCGCCCCTTTCTTCATTTTCTTTGGCTGGCTGTCGGACAAGGTCGGACGCAAACCGGTGCTGATGATCGGCCTGCTGCTGGCCACAGCGCTGTACTTCCCGATCTTCAAGACCCTGGCCCACTACGCCAACCCGGCCATCGACCAGGCCAGCCGCCAGGCACCGATCACCGTGATGGCCGACCCGGCCACCTGCACCTTCCAGTTCGACCCGGTGGGCAAGGCGAAATTCGACAGCCCGTGCGACAAGGTCAAGACCTTCCTGGTCAAGCAGGGCTTGCCCTACCAGAGCGCAGCGGCCCCGGCCGGCAGTGGCGTGCAGGTGAGCGTCGGTGACGTGAAGATCGATGGTTTCGACGAAGCCGCCCTGCGCGGCGCCGTGACCCTCGCCGGCTACCCGCAACAGGCGGACATGCAACAGATCAACAAACCGATGATCGTGGCGCTGATTGTCGCGCTGATCATCATCTCCGCCATGTGCTACGGCCCGCTGGCGGCGTTGATGGTCGAACTGTTCCCGACCCGCATCCGCTATACCTCGATGTCCCTGCCCTACCACATCGGCAACGGCTGGTTCGGCGGTTTCCTGCCGACGGTGTCGTTCGCGCTGGTGGTGTACACCGGGGACATCTTCTACGGGCTGTGGTATCCGGTGGTGATCACCGGGGTGAGCCTGGTGGTGGGGATGATATGCCTGCGTGAGACGCGTAACGTCGACCTCGACAAGAACTGAGGTCATGCCTGCCGACGAGGGAGCTGGCTCCCTCGTCGCGGCGATCAGCTCCAATCAAACTTCGGCGTCAAGCAACTCGAACTTCACCTGATCCGGATAGAACGCCAGATACCCGCGGATTTGCTCCACCGACACCTTGGGATCCTCGTAACTCCACACCGCGTTGGCACTCTCATGCCCCGGCACCTGCAGACTGAAATAACTCGCATCGCCCTTGTACGGGCAATAGCTGGTGTGGTCGGTACGGGCGAAATATTTCTCGTCGATATCCTCCCGCGGCACGTAGTACACCGGCGGGTAGTTGGCTTCCAGCAACACCAGCGCGCGAGCCGAAGCGGCGACCTGAATGCCGTGGAACCTCACCAGCAGACAGCCAGGCTGCTCGGCGATGGTGATGACAGGACTAGGACCGGAGCTTTTCATGGAAAACGTTCCTCATGACGGTAATGGACCTGCAAATTGATGATGTGGGAGCGTGGCTTGCCCGCGATGGGCTGCGCAGCCGCCCCAAAACCTGAGACCACGACTTATCAGGTATAACCCAAGTTTTACCCTCGCGACTGCTTCGCAGCCGAACGGGAGCGACACACCAAGCTGTACATCCATACAGATAAAGATTGCTCCATCGTCCATCAAGCGCCATTCTGTGCACCCCTGACACATAGATCGACGATGGTGGTTATGCGGCTGTACCTCTGTGAAAAACCTTCCCAGGCCAAAGACATTGCAGCCGTGCTCGGCGCCCGGCGCCGGGGCGATGGCTGTTGGCTGGGAACAGACGTCACGGTGACCTGGTGCATCGGCCACCTGCTGGAAACCGCACCGCCGGATGCCTACGACGCGCGCTACAAGCGTTGGGTGCTGGCCGACCTGCCGATCATTCCCGAAAAATGGAAAATGACCGTCAAGCCGCGCACCGCCAGCCAGTACAAGGCGGTCAAGCGCCTGCTCGGTGAAGCCTCCGAACTGATCATAGCCACGGACGCCGACCGTGAGGGCGAGATGATCGCCCGGGAACTGGTGGAGCATTGCCGCTATCGCGGGCCGATCCGCCGCCTCTGGTTGTCGGCCCTGGACGATGCATCCATCCGCAAGGCCCTCGCGGCACTGAAACCGGGCAACGAGACGTTCAGCCTCTATCACTCGGCCCTGGGGCGTTCCCGGGCCGACTGGCTGATCGGCATGAACATGAGCCGGCTGTTCACCTTGCTGGGGCGCCAGTCCGGCTATCAAGGCGTGCTGCCGGTGGGCCGGGTGCAAACGCCAACCTTGCGCCTGGTGGTGGATCGCGATCGCAGCATCGCCGACTTTGTGCCCGTTCCCTATTGGGCCATCGATGTGCAACTGCTGCACAACGACACCGCGTTCACCGCGCAATGGCGCGCGGCATCCGAGGTTTGCGACGATCAGGACCGTTGCCTGAACCAGGCGCTGGCCCAACAAGCGGCAGACGCCATGCGCGGCGCGGCCAGTGCGCGGGTGATCAAGTTGCGCACCGAACGGATGCGCGAAGTGGCCCCGCTGCCGTTCGACCTGGGCACCCTGCAGGAGGTCTGTTCAAAGAAACTCGGCCTCGGCGCCCAGGAAACCCTCGACATCGCCCAGGCGCTGTACGAAACCTACAAGGTCATCACCTATCCGCGCAGCGATTGCGGTTACTTGCCCCTCAGTCAGCACAGCGAGGCGCCGGCCATTCTGGCGGCGCTGCGCCAGGCCGACCCGGCGTTGAACGCCTTGCACGATCACCTTGATCCGCAACGGCGCTCACGGGCCTGGAACGATGCCAAGGTCAGCGCTCACCACGGCATCATCCCCACCGCTGCGGCGAAGAACCTCGACAAGCTGGCAGGCAAGCAGCGCGCGGTCTACACGCTGATCCGCGCGCGGTATCTGGCGCAGTTCCTGCCCAATCACGAATACGACCGCACCCAGGCCGACTTCGATTGCGCCGGCGAACCCTTGCGCGCTGTCGGCAAGCAGATCATCGAGCCGGGCTGGAAGCGCGCCCTGCCCGAGGCATTGGCTGCGACCAAGGGACGCGAAGCTCCAGCGCCACAGACACTGCCCAACCTGGTCGAAGGCATCGATTGCGCGGTGGCCGGCGTGCAACTCAAGGACCTCTGGACACAACCGCCAAAGCCGTTCACCGAAGGCGATCTGATCAAGGCCATGAAGAACGTCGCCAAACTGGTGGAAGACCCGCTGCTCAAGCAAAAGCTCAAGGACACCACCGGCATCGGCACCGAGGCGACCCGCGCTTCGATCATCCAGGGCCTGCTCGACCGTGGTTATCTGGTCAAGAACGGCAAGGCCCTGGCCGCCACGCCGGCCGCGTTCAGCCTGATCGACGCCGTGCCGCGGGCCATTGCCGACCCGGGCACCACGGCGATCTGGGAACAGGCCCTGGACATGGTGCAAAGCGGGGAAATGAGCCTTGAGGAGTTCGTCACCAAACAGGCGGCGTGGATGAGCAAGCAGGTCAGCCGTTGCGCCGGACTGAGCCTGACCATCAGCGGTCCGCCGCCCAGCGGATCCGCCGCAGCCCCCTGGAAGAAAAAGCGCAAGAGCGCCCCGCGCAAAGCATCGAGTGGCACCAAGCGCAGGGCAAAGCCGGCAAGCAAAACGTAAACCTGACACTGAGCCTTTGTGGCGAGGGAGCTTGCTCCCGCTGGACTGCGCAGCAGGCCCAATGATTTTGTTTGAAAGCGAGAGCCGCTTCGCGACTCCACGGGAGCAAGCTCCCTCGCCACAGTTCGTGCGATGCCGACCATAATCAATGGTGTCCCTTGGCCGGTCAGGAGCCACCCCGTATGTCTTCGATAGCACTGCACGCCGCCCAACGCGACGAACTGGAAACCATCGAAAACCTGATGCAGTTCTACACCTACGACTTCAGCGAATGGCTGCCGCTAAAGTTGGGTGAATCCGGATTCTTCAACATCCTGCCCATGCCGGAGTACTGGCGACACCCGGCCACCCGCCCTTATCTGATCAAGGTCGACGGGGAACTGGCCGGCTTCGTGACCGTGGATAACCGGACTCACCTCCCCGCTGCCGACTACAACATCGGCTATCTGTTTGTCAGTCGACGCTTTCGTGGCCGGGGTGTCGCGCGATTTGTCGTGTCCACCCTCTTGAGTCAATTCCCCGGTCAATGGCAGATTTTCCATCTCGAGGCGAATCAGCCAGCACGCCTGTTCTGGGCCAGCGTGATGCCGGGGCTCGGCGTTGGCGCGTTCACCTTGCATCAGCAGCAGGTAGACGGTCATCCCTGCACTTTTTACCGCTTTGCGTGTCCGCCTTTGTCGTCCTGATCGACACGCCCTCGCCTCCCCTCGCTAATTCCGAACAGCTTTGTCCGACAATATGTAGTGACTGAAAATAATCACTACAAAACCGTTGACGCCTCCGTTTTGCCCTTGCATGATGCAGACGTCTCCCCGATCGGGAGTACAGGCAACACGTTTGAGCAAGCTCGTCTGACCGCCGAGCTGTTTTTCCCGGATACACGCTGCCCACAAGGCAGATTGAAGAAGCTGACCTGGCCTGAACGTCCAGTACAAGGGCGAGAAGTCTTGGCGAGCAATCCTCATGATGCTTGTGGCCGACCCTGAAAATGTCGGCAGTGGCCTTAAGGTTTTCGCCGCTTCTCTTCGTTGTGACGCTATTGCGTAGCAGTTATTCAACACGACTACATGCAACAGACGCAGGACCCCGCCCGATAAGGCGGTCGAACGCTGACGTCCTGGTTTCGGTGCCAGGGATCAACTAACCGATGGGCTACCTGTATTAGCGAATCAACTTTGAAAGATCACCAATTGGTCAAGGGGCTTTATGATGAATCTGAACAATCAACCAACTATCGATGAACTGGCTCGTATGTTCGCTGCCAAGAAAGACAGCCACGACAGCCATATTCTCTGGATCAGCAAGTGTGGCCAGGTTCATATCGACTGCCTGTCGCCGCACGCCCATGAAGCAGAGTTCGACCAGAACAACCAGAACCTGCTGGCCCGACTGAAGATGTACCGTCGCGGCCAGGGCTATGTCGGCAAGAAGGCCGCAGCCGACAAGGACTTCATCGGTAATGTTCTGCAAACCCTGAAACAGGCCTGGGCCTCGATGCAGAATCAGAACGAAGTTCGGGTGATTGACCGGTTCTACTAATTGAATGAGTCGTCACTGACTTATTGAAAAACAGGGCCTGCTCCCAATAAGGAGCAGGCCTTTTTTATGCCCGTACGAAGATCAACTGTGGGAGCGGGCTTGCTCGCGAAGGCGGCGTGTCAGTTGAAATATTGTAATCTGACACACCGCCTTCGCGAGCAAGCCCGCTCCCACAGGGTTTTGTGGTGGTTATGAAAAATCGGTCCCCAACACCAGCTCCACAAACGCCACCGACGCCGCATTGTGGTAGTTGTTCTTGCGCCGCAGCAACGCAGCCCCGCGCTCCGGCGCTGCCCCCTGCATGGAAAGCTTGCGCAATGCCCGATCCTGAGTGGCGATGGGTTCCGGCAGGATGGTGGCGATGGCGGAGTGCCGGATGACTTCCAGCAGCGTGTTGACCGAGTTCACTTCAATCACCACTTTGGGCGTGATCTGCGCCTTGGCGAAAAACTCATCGATGCATGTGCGGGTGATGTAATCCGGGGTCAGCAGCGCAAACTCCAGTTGAGCCACCTCTTGCGCGGACAACGCGTCCTGATGCTCGTAAAGCGGATGATCGCGTCCGACCATCAGCCCCAGGGTCTCGGTAAACGCCGGGATCGATTCGATCTCGGCGCTGCGCACCTGATCAAACGCAATCGCGATGTCCAGCGAATCATCCGCCAGCCCGGCTTCGATCCCGTCCATCGACAGCTCGAAAATCTCCAGGTGAATGTTCGGGTAGCGCGCCACGTAGTCGCGCACCAAGGGCCCGACCAGATAAGCCATGAAGGTCGGTGTCATGGCCAGGCGCAAGGTGCCGCGGGACAAATCCTTCACGTCATGCAACGCACGCCTGCCCGCCTCCAGCTCCACCAGTACTCGCCGCGCGCATTCAATGTAAGCCTGGCCGGCATCGGTGGGCCTGACCGTGCGCGAGGTGCGGTCGAACAGGCTCACACCCAGTGATTCCTCCAGTTGGCGGATCTGCTGCGACAAGGTCGGCTGGGACACATGCAGCACTTCGGCGGCGCGGGTGAAACCGCCCTGGTCGGCCACCGCCAGCAGGTAACGCAAATGGCGAAGCAACATCGGACTCTCCATCTATAGGCAGTGCTTATGCTTGGCATTGTATATCGGTCTTGGACGCTATGGATGGATCGGCAGAAGATGGCTCCACACCCAAGCAACGCCACTCCCGATAGGAGAATCACCATGCAACAGTCCCACGCCTACAACGACCCAAGCCTGGCCCTGACCACTTCTGTCCTTGATGCCAAGGCACGCAAGAACCTATCGTGGCAGGACCTCGCCGATGGCACCGGCTTGAGCCTGGCCTACGTCACCGCCGCCCTGCTCGGTCAACACCCGCTGCCGGAAAGCGCCGCCAAAGTGGTCGGCGACAAACTCGAACTGGACGCCGACGCCGTAGCCCGGTTGCAGATCATCCCGCTGCGCGGCAGCCTCTCGGGTGTGCCGACCGACCCGACCATCTACCGCTTCTACGAAATGATCCAGATCTACGGCACCACCCTCAAAGCCCTGGTCCATGAGCAGTTCGGTGACGGCATCATCAGCGCGATCAACTTCAAGCTCGACATGAAGAAAGTCGAAGATCCGGAAGGCGGCTCCCGCGCCGTCATCACCCTCGACGGCAAGTTCCTGCCGCTGCGTCCCTTCTAAGTTGATACCGGCCCGCACGCCCCGTGCGGGCCGAACCCTGCCCACCCATGAGGACGCAATCATGAAAGCGCTCATCGACGGTTTCCTGAAGTTCCAGAAAGAAGCCTTTCCGCAACGTACCGACCTGTTCAAACACCTGGCCACCACCCAGCATCCGGGCACGCTGTTCATCACCTGCTCCGACAGCCGCGTCGTGCCGGAACTGCTGACCCAGCAAGAGCCCGGTGAACTGTTCGTGATCCGCAACGCCGGCAACATCGTGCCGTCCTACAGCCCGCATCCGGGTGGCGTATCGGCCACGGTCGAATACGCCGTCGCGGTGCTCGGCGTGACCGACATCGTGATCTGCGGCCATTCGGACTGCGGCGCCATGACGGCGGTGGCCAAGTGCACCTGCATGGATCACCTGCCCGCCGTCAGCGGCTGGCTGCAACACGCCGAGTCGGCGAAAGTGATCAACGAAGCCCGGCCACACGCCAGTGAAGCGGCCAAGGTCAGTTCGATGGTGCGGGAGAACGTCATCGCCCAACTGGCCAACATCCAGACGCACCCGAGCGTGCGACTGGCCCAGGAAAAAGGCCTGTTGAACCTGCATGGCTGGGTGTACGACATCGAGACCGGCTCGATCGACGCGCTGGATGCCGACAGTCGCAGCTTTATGTCGCTGGTCGAGCATCCGGGCACTTGTGCGGTATCGGCCAAGGCGATCAAAGCCGCTTGACCGGAACCACCGGTTATTGAAAAAAGTGACCGCCCTTGCAGCGGTCACTGGTTCCGCTGTCTCAGCGTTTGACGCCCAGATCGATCTGGGTCATGCGGCTACGGATGGTGAACACGCCATCACCCGAGAGAATTGCACTGCGCGCAAACAGGCGCCCGCTCTCCCAGTTCGAAAGGCCCAGTTCAGGCTTGTTCAACGCGTACTGGCCGTCGACCCAACGGGTGATGCCATTGCCGACAAAAGGCGCGTTGACCGCGTTGTAGAAACGCTCCTGGGTCTCGGCACTTTCACTGACCAAGGACACGGTGAACTGCGGGCTGTAGCGATTGAACAAGGCGATGGCACTGTCCAGGTCGTCAACGATTTTCAGGCTGACTTCCGGGGTTTCTTCCCACTCCCATTCGCGGCCCAATTGATCTTCCGGCAACGGCTCGGCCTGGGCTTCGGTCTGATAGCCCTCGGCGCGGTACACCTCGACCGTGGCAGCCAGCCAGTCTTGCGGCAGATGCGACTCGCTGCCTTCGACGATGTGCAACTTGCAGCCCTGCCCCCGCGCGGTGCCGGCCTGCTTGAGTGCATCGAGGAACAGCGGCACCAGTTCAGCGGCGCGGTCGCGGTGGATCAGGCAGACGTTCAGGGTGTTGCAGACTTTGCGGTCCAGGGAGTTGCGCACCACGGCGGCAAAGCGCTGGGCGTCGGCATCGGCGTTGGCGATCAGCCAGGCGCCACCGGTGCCGTGCAGGCTGACCGCCGTGCCGGCCTGCTGCGCGATACTGCCCAACTGGCTGACGGCGCGACCCGAACCACGGGCTACCGCCAATGACAGGCGCCGGTCAGCGAACATCGCCCAACCGGCGGCGTGGTTGACGCTTTCCACCAGCGACACCGCACCGGCCGGCAAGCCGGCGTCGCTCAGCGCCGGGTTCAGTGCATGGGTAACGATCGCCTGGGCCGTGCCCAACGCATCGCTGCCGATGCGCAATACGGCGGTGTTGCCGGTGCGCAACACACCGGCCGCATCGGCAAACACATTCGGTCGGCCTTCGAAGACGAACGCGACAATGCCCAACGGCGAGACCACTTGCTCGACTTTCCAGCCATCGTGTTCGACGCAGCTGATCACCTTGCCACGACTGGCCGCAGCATCACGCCACGCGCGCAGGCCGGCGATCATGTCGCGACGCATGCGCTCATCGGCCAGCAACCGGGTGGTCGAACGACCGCGCGCCTTGGCCCGTTCGATGTCGGCCAGGTTGGCGGCCTCGATCAAGGACCAGCATTCCGGGGTTTCCAGGCGTTGGGCAAACAGGTCGAAGAAGGCGCTGATCGCTTGATCGGACACCGCCGACAGCGCGGTAAACGCCGCCTGGGCGCGCTCGATCGCGACGTTGGCCGCTTGCTGGTCCGCCACGGGGATCAACAACAACTCGCCGCTGACCTGCTCCACCAGCAGATGATCACCGGGCTGGAAGCGTTGCGCCAGTTCGGGGCTGACGACAGTGACACGATTACCGGCGAAAGGGATAAGCGTACCAGCGACTAGACGTTCGAGCGCGAGAGACATGAAGCGGTTTCACCATGCAGTGGGCGGCCGGAAAATGTATAGCAATTTCCCTGTGGGAGCGAGCCTGCTCGCGAAGAGGCCATTCCATCCAACATCGATAGCGCCTGACACTCCGCTATCGCGAGCAAGCCCGCTCCCACATTTGTTTGGCGTCGACCAAATCCAGCCCACGACCAACATCCACTGTGGGAGCGAGCTTGCTCGCGATAGCGGCAGGACAGTCAGAATTGATGTCGACTGACACACCGCCTTCGCGAGCAAGCCCGCTCCCACACGGGTTGTGCGCTTACGTATCTCAGTGTGTACAGCCGCGCCCCTGACACACCCCGCACGCAAAACCCCACCCCAACGACACACCGCAGATACACCCCATTGATGAAATACGCCGGTCGATTGGCCTGGCCGATCAAAGCGCTCAACTCACGGGGCATGCCCTTGCCCCGCCTCCCCGACCTGAAGGAGATCATCGTCCATGAACACCTCCATTTCCTCGGCCGTCAAAGGCCTGAACCTGAACCTCGACCGTGCTGGCAACTGGGTTGCGCCCCTGGCGCTGCGAGTGTTCCTTGCCTGGGAATTCCTCGAGTCGGGCCTGGAAAAGTTAAACGGCCAGAACTGGTTCGCCGATATCCAGGAGCGCTTCCCGTTTCCGTTCGACCACCTTCCGGCGACGCTGAACTGGGAACTGTCGATGTGGGCCGAACTGATCTTCGCCATGACCTTGCTGGTGGGCCTTGGCACACGCTTCTCAGCGTTGAGCCTGATGGTGGTGACCCTCGTCGCCACCGCCGCCGTGCATTGGCCCGCCGACTGGCACACCCTGAGTGAACTTGCCCAAGGTTACGCCATCAGCAACAAGGGTTACGGCAACTTCAAACTGCCCTTGATCTACCTTGTGGCCCTCACTCCGCTGTTGCTGTCCGGTGCCGGCAAACTCAGCCTCGACGCCCTGCTGGCGCGTTACTTCTGGCGTCGCTGACAGATCACAAAATATCTGTAGGAGCTGCCGCAGGCTGCGATCTTTTGATCTTGCTTTTGCGATCTGGAGATTGCTGAAGATCAAGATCAAAAGATCGCAGCCTTCGGCAGCTCCTACAGGGGAGCGCGTGCACCACCAAACTACGAGGCCCTGTAGGAGCGAGCCTGCTCGCGAAAAACCCGAGAGCACCGCGGGGTATCAGGCTCCCCGCAGTTGCCTGAACAACCTACCCCATCACTTCTTCCATCCCGGTCTGTTCAGCCAGCGTCGGATGCGCATTGCGTTCATGCACATGGGCATGCGGTGTACGGTCAATCAGCAGGCTCAGCAGTTCCGGACGACTGTAGTGGCCGCGGGAATCCATCATGCGTTTGCGCATGTCGATCAGGCCCATGTCGAGGTCGGCGATCACCTCGCCCTCACCTTCCTGCAACGAACCCAGCACCGTGCCATCCGGGCTGATGATCGCGGTAAAGCAGCCGCCGGAGATCGGGCCGATGGCGCAGCCGGTATCCGCCATGATCTGCGCCTGTTGCTCGGGGTACAGCCATGCCGTGGAATTGACCACAAAGCACGCAGCCTCCAGGGCATGCTGGCGAATGCTGACTTCCATTTGCGAGGCGAACAGGGGACCTGCAAACGACCCCGGGTACATCGCCGCATGGATCTGTTCGCCATCGGCCATCAAGGCATAACGGGCCAGCGGGTTGAAATGCTCCCAGCAGGCCAGTTGCCCGATGCGCCCTGCCGCGCTGTCGACGGCCCGCAGGCCGGAGCCGTCGCCCATGCCCCAGATCATGCGTTCATGGTAGGTCGGGGAGATCTTGCGGCGACGCTGGATCAGCGAGCCGTCGGCATCGAACAGCAACTGCGTGTTGTACAGAGTGCCGCCATCACGCTCGTTGACGCCGATGGACACGACCATGCCGACCTGCCTGGCCGCAGCGCCGATGGCATCGGTGGCCGGCGAAGGCACGGTGACTGCCTGGTCCAGCAGCTTGAGGTGTTCGGCGGCCATTTCGAACGGCGACTGCACGTAGGAAAAGTACGGGTAGTACGGCACGACGGTTTCCGGGAACACGGCAAATTGCACGCCCTGTTCACCGAGTTCGAGAATTTTCTGCACCACTTTGTCGACGGTGCCTTCACGGCTGTAAAGAACGGGACTGATTTGTACAGCGGCGGCTTTGACAATGGTCATGGCGGTGATCTCACTGAGGGAAGGGTTTCAACGAGATCAAGATTACGCTCATAATATAAAGGCTTGAATGTCGTATACACCACTTTTCAGGACATCAACAAATCAATCCCGACTGGCGCGCTGAATCACCTGCGGCGGCTGCCCGAAGGCACGAATGAAAGCACGACGCATCCGCTCCCGGTCACCAAACCCCGTGTCCGTCGCCACCACATCGATGGAGTGACGTCCGGTTTCCATCATCAACCGGGCCGACTCGACCCGCAGGCTTTCGATGGCCTTGGCCGGAGACTGGCCGGTTTCGGCATGAAACACCCGACTGAATTGCCGGGGGCTGAGATTGGCCGCGCTGGCCAGCTCCTCGACCGACAGCGCGGACTTGAGATTCTGCCTGGCGTAGTTCAGCGCGGCCTGAATCCGATCGGTCTTGGGGGCCAGTTCCAGCATCACGGAAAACTGCGACTGCCCGCCGGAACGTCGGTGGTAGACCACCAGCTGCCGCGCCACCTTGCGTGCAAGGTCGGCGCCCAGGTCCTGCTCCACCAGCGCCAACGCCAGGTCCACGCACGCGCTCATGCCCGCCGCCGTCCACAGATGACCATCATTGACGAAGATCCGGTCTTGCTCGACCTTCACGTTCGGGTACGCCTTGCGAAAGGCTGGCACATGCGCCCAGTGGGTGGTCGCCCGCCGACCATCAAGCAAACCGGCCTCCGCCAAGGCAATCGCCCCCGTGCAAATCGAGCCCAGGCGTCGAGTGCCCTGACTAGCGCGGCGCAAGAACGCCAGCATGCCCGCAGTGGTCGGGCGGATCAGGTTGTCGCCCAGGACCAGCAGCGTATCGAACGCGCGCTGGTCAAACGCTTCGGTCTGCACAGCAAAACCGGCGGACGTTTGCACCAGGCCACCCGGTTCGGACAACAAGGCAATGCGGTACAACGGCTCGTCACCGGCACAGTTGGCCAATTCGAAGGCGGCACACATGGCCAGGCCCAGAACCTGAAAACCGGGATAAACAATGAGTCCGATCTGGTGCATGGCGGTATGACCCTGAACGTGGCATGCCTGATATTCAGGCCAGGATCTGCACTCTAACCCGAACAGCCCGCACCGCACATCATGATGGCGCGCCTCGCGCATTGGCCGATGGCGACGGATAATGAAGCGGTTTGCATCTCACCGAGGAATGGAAGGATGTCACTGACTCTTTATTTCCACCCGCTCTCGTCGTTCTGCCACAAAGCACTGATCGCCCTCTATGAACTGGACATCGAGTTTGAAAAAAGGGTTATCGACCTGGGCAACGACGCCGATCGGGCCGAACTTCAAGCGCTGTGGCCGATCGGCAAGTTCCCGGTGCTTCGCGATCACACCCGGCAAAAGAACGTGCCGGAGTCGAGTGTGATCATTGAATATCTGGACCGGCTCCATGCCGGCCAGGCGCACCTGATTCCCCACGATTGGGAAGCCGCCCTGGAAGTGCGGCTGTGGGATCGCTTTTTCGACCTCCACGTACAGGTGCCGATGCAGAAAATCGTCGCTGACCGCCTGAACGCCGCCAACGGCGACCTGACTCGCGAGCGCGCCGCGCTGACAACGGCGTACGGCCTGCTTGAACGGCAACTGGCGGCAAAAACCTGGGTGGCCAGCCCGGCATTCAGCATGGCCGATTGCGCCGCCGCCCCGGCGCTGTTCTACGCCAGCACCCTCGTCCCCTATGCCGACGATCAGCGCCACCTGAGCGCTTATTTCGACAGGTTGACCGAAAGGCCCTCGGTCAAGCGGGTGATCGACGAGGCAAGGCCCTGGTTTGCCTGGTATCCGTTTGCCGAGGCCATCCCGGAGCGCTTTCGCTAGGGGCTCGCGCACAAAGACCTTGCGCGAGCCTTGGCTGCACGCGGGTTTGCGAGGGAACATCCGGAACATGAATAACGAGCGCAAAAAACCGGCGAATCGACGAACAACAACCGTCGGTCGAGTGTTTTCTGATTGAGCAAGAAGAAAAATGGCAGGGGCGGCTGGATTCGAACCAACGCATGGCAGGATCAAAACCTGCTGCCTTACCGCTTGGCGACGCCCCTGTATCTGTTGCGATGAGTGCCAGGCACTCGCTTTCTCGAGTGGCAACAGTGCTGTTGCCTGCTTGCGCGACAGGTTCCCTGAGGATCTGTGCAAGAGTGGGCGGCAATTTACCAACTTTTGCCTTGTATGGGAAGCCCCAATAAAACAATTTGTTTTTTAAAACAGACGCTTAGTGTTCAGCCGGGTCCCGGAGAAGTGGTCGGCGCACATTCGGCCCGATCACGTCTGCTACGCTTTTCCTTTAGGGGATGGAATCAGGAATCGTTTGCTCAACACCCCTCCTTTGCCATTTGAGGGCGCAAAATGTGAAAGGCAAATTGATGGGCACCTTTGCAACCATCCTGGTGGTCGGGGCCGCGATTTATGGACTGAACACCTGGGAACACATTGAGAGCCAGAGACAGGAAACGGTCTGCAGGGCCGCCCGGGAGCATCTCAACGGCCTGGAAACCCAGGCGCGGGCCCTGGCCTCCGGGTTGACGGTCGAAGCCTATGCCGAGGCCGAAAAAGCCGAGGCCGGCCAGTTGGTCCTGGCACTCGATACGGCCAGGAACGAAGCCGAGGTCAATGCCGTCATCGACAAACACGCCGCCGCCATCGAAGCACAGATAACGGCCGAAGACGCCGAAGTCCACTCCCGCAGCGATCAACCCTTCCTCGGCCAGGAACTCAAAAAGCAACGCATCCCCACCGACATCAAACAGGAATTCAAACGAGCTGAAAAAGCCGTCCTCGAGACCTGTGGATAGCAACGACTGCTGCTGCGGGTTTGTCGCCAGCGTCTAGACTCCAGCAACAGCAGGTTGCAACCAGACTCCGCGTTTAAAACAAAAAAAACTACAAACGAGGACGCCCATACCTTGAAAATATCAACCCTCTGCGCCATCGCGGGCCTGCTGGTGTCGGTCGCGGTGTCTGCCAACGGCGTCATTCCTGTCCTCGAACTGGACTTCACCCGGTCTGCGACCGAAACCCTGAAAAAAATCGGCATCAGTGACGCGTGCGTCATTGGCGCCTCGAGCCCCGTTGCGTTCACTTTCTGCCGGGAAGGATCGTCGACACTGTGGAAGTATCAGGCACTGGATCTGGAGCAGATGGCGGCGATGCAAGATGCAAAGCAGTCCCCGGCGGCCTACCAACCGGTTTCCGTGGTGGAATTCGGGAGCTCGGCCTGTGAACACGAGGGCAGCCTGGCTGCCACTGGAAAACCACCGATACGCAGGCTGATCCTCGGCCTGATCGCCATTTCCCTGCTGATCGGCTTGCGCTACAGCTATCGGGCCATGCGACAGCGCCGCCAGGACCCCACCGCGTACGCGCATCCCCTTGAGCAGGCGTCGAGTGAATTTCAGGCAAGCGCACAGGCAAAAGCCCTGGCAGCCTTTGGCCTCGCGGTTGCCGTGGCAGTCGTTTACTTCAATTACACGGGGTATTGAACAACAGGCGAGCGCGCCGTTGCGGCGCGCTCGCCGGTCACTCAGTGCGGTGCGCGCGGGATGGTCTTGAGCAGGTCTTCGGGGCTGATGTGACCGACCACGCTGCCCGGTTGCGGCAGGTTGAGGATGTGGCCCTTCATCTTGCCGATGATGTGCATTTCGCACGGCTTGCAATCGAACTTCAGCGTCAGCACTTCATCGCCGTGAATCAGCTGCATCGGCGCGACCTTGGTGCGCACGCCGGTCACGCCCTTGGCCTGTTTCGGACACAGGTTGAAGGAGAAACGCAGGCAGTGCTTGGTGATCATCACCGGCACTTCGCCGGCTTCCTCGTGGGCCTCGTAGGCCGCGTCGATCAGCTTGACCCCATGGCGGTGATAGAAGTCGCGGGCCTTCTGGTTGTAGACGTTGGCCAGGAAGGTCAGGTGCGACTCCGGGTACACCGGCGGCGGCGTGGTTTCGGCTTTACGGCTGCCGCGCGGGTGGGCGGCGACCCGCGCCTGGGTCAAGGCCTCGATCACTTCGCGGCGCAAGGCCTTGAGCTGCGAGTTCGGGATGAAGAACGCCTGCGGCGCATCCAGCTTGATGTCGATCGCGTGGTACTGGGTGGTCCCCAGCTGTCCGAGCAGATCCTGCAACTGCTCCAGCGCCTGCTCCGGCTTGTTGGCCGCGCCGAACGGGCCGGCCAGAGTGACGCTGGCGCTGATGCCCTCCTCGCTGGTCGCGGTCAGTTCCAGCTGTTCTTCGCGCAGGCGAGCGACCCAGCTCAGGGCGATGCGACGCTCGGCCGAGGTCCGTTGCAGCGCCTGCTGCCAGTTGTGATCGAGATTGCGATTCAGCGGATGGTTGGGGCGCAGCTTGTACATCCCCTCCGGCATCTCGTTGGGCTCGACGCGATAGCGATAACGCTTCTCGCCGTCCTCCTCGAATTCGCCCTTGGGTTCGGCGATGTTGGCGCGGAACCCCACCACTTCACGCTTGACCAGCACGTTGAGGCCGTCACCGTTGGACAGCGGCTCGTGCGTCACGACCTGCATGTCACGCTTGGCGACCTTCTCGACCACACCCACCGGCAGACCGGTGAAGGTCGGCGAGTCAAAGGCGCCGATATCGATCTTGCGGTCCGTGACGAAGTAATCGGTGCTGCCACGGTGGAAGGTCTTTTCCGGGTCGGGCAGGAAGAAGTGCGCGGTGCGGCCGCTGGAAGCGCGGGCCAGGTCCGGGCGGTCTTCGAGGACGTCGTCGAGACGCTGGCGGTAGTAGGCGGTGATGTTCTTCACATAGCCCATGTCCTTGTAGCGGCCTTCGATCTTGAACGAGCGCACACCCGCCTCGACCAGCGCGCGGATGTTGGCGCTCTGGTTGTTGTCCTTCATCGACAGCAGGTGCTTTTCGTAAGCGATCACCCCACCCTTTTCGTCCTTGAGGGTGTACGGCAGGCGGCAAGCCTGGGAGCAGTCGCCACGGTTGGCGCTGCGCCCGGTCTGCGCGTGGGAAATGTTGCACTGGCCGGAAAACGCCACGCACAACGCGCCATGGATAAAGAACTCGATGGCCGCGTCGGTTTCGTCGGCGATGGCGCGGATTTCCTTGAGGTTCAGCTCGCGGGCCAGCACCAGCTGCGAGAAACCGGCCTGATCGAGGAACTTCGCCCGCTCCAGGGTGCGGATGTCGGTCTGGGTACTGGCGTGCAGTTCGATCGGCGGAATGTCCAGTTCCATCACACCCAGGTCCTGGACGATCAGCGCATCGACGCCGGCGTCGTACAACTGGTGGATCAGCTGGCGGGCCGGCTCCAGTTCGTTGTCGTGCAGGATCGTGTTGATGGTGGTGAAGATCCGCGCGTGATAACGACGGGCGAATTCCACCAGCTCGGCAATCTCGCTCACCTCGTTGCAGGCGTTGTGGCGGGCGCCGAAGCTCGGGCCGCCGATGTACACGGCATCGGCACCATGCAGGATAGCCTCGCGGGCGATGGCGACATCGCGGGCGGGGCTGAGCAATTCCAGGTGATGTTTGGGCAAAGACATAGTTTTTTAGTCAGGCTTGTCACGGTCGAGGCGTGCATTGTAGCGGCGAAACGCCCGACCGGCACCCGTATGCTGCCAGGTGGCGTTTCGGGCAAGCCTGGCCAGCCTCGCTCCTACATTATTTGATCGGCGTCGGCCAAATGCCCAAGATCCTCTGTGGGAGCGAGCTTGCTCGCGATGGCGGTGTGACAGCCAAAATGGATGTCGACTGACACGCCGCCTTCGCGGGCAAGCCCGCTCCCACAAGGGGATTTATGTCGTACTCAGAATTTGTGCACAACAACATTCAACTGTGGGAGCGGGCTTGCCCGCGAAAGCGCTGGGTCAGTCAACACCTGTGCAAGCTGACACGCCGCCTTCGCGAGCAAGCCCACTCCCACAAGGGGATTTCATGTCGTACCCAGAATTTGTGCACAACAACATTCAACTGTGGGAGCGGGCTTGCCCGCGAAAGCGCTGGGTCAGTCAACACCTGTGCAAGCTGACACGCCGCCATCGCGGGCAAGCCCGCTCGCACAGTGTGTGTGTGTGTTGCCGAGATCAGGCCTTGGCCGCCATCGCGGTCACTTCCACGCGCATGCCTTCCACCGCCAGCGAGGCAACCCCGACAGCGGCGCGCACTGGCCACGGCTTGGCGAAGTAGCGCTTGTAGACCTCGTTGAACGCGGCGCGGTCGGCCATGTCGGTGAGGTAGATGGTCAGGTGCATCACGCGGTCCATGGAGCTGCCGGCACGTTCCAGTGCGACCTTCAGCGCTTGCAGGGTGCATTCGCTTTGCAGGGTGATGTCGCCCAGTTCCAGGCTGCCGTCGGCACGGGTGGGGATCTGGGTGGAGACCAGCACACCGGCGAAACCGACGACGTCGGAGGAAATCGAGTCGGCATCGAGGTCAGGCGTAAAGGTCAGGTCGTGGTTTGCCATTGGAAGTTCTCTTGCTGGAAAGGGTAAGGCGAGCGCCTTTTGCGCCGCCAGTTTACAGGGCCATTCCCGGCGCGTCGCTAATCCGCAGCGCTCGGCTGCGCATGAGCCGAGCCCTCGTCATTGCAAGGGCGAAAACTTCGTCGGCAGGTAGATCGTCGAGCACATGTCGCGCAGTTGCGGGCCGGAGTTTTCCGGCGGCCAGACGCCATCGGCGACCGCCTGGGTGCGCACCTGCAAGCGCTGCTCAAGGCTGGGCCACGGCCAGATGTGCAGGTAACGCGGCAGCGCGCCGTCGGTGGCGTAAAACGCCGCGTACACCGGCGAATATTGCTCTGCGGTTCGCGCCTCGATGGCTTTGCTCCAGCCGTCGAGTGTCGGCTGCAAGCCGCTGCTGACCAGATCGTAAACGCGCAACTCATAGAACGGACCGTGCTGGCCGGCGCTCAAGGGTTCGAGGAAGGGAAACAACGTGTAGTTTTCGATGCGCAGGTCGGTGATGAACTCGTTGACGCCAAACGCCCCGCCCCCCAGCAGGAAACGCTCGCGCTCCGCTTGCCTGAGGTGCTCATCTGCGTAGCCGCGCAGCACAGCGATCTGGTTCAACTGGCCGATCTCAGAGGCCCAGCAGCCCATCAGCGTGCCGCCGACGTTCGGATCGTCCAGCGCCGCCTCGATCTGCGCCAATGCTTGCGCCACCGTGCGCACCCGCACGGTGAAAGTGATCAGTTCATAAAAACGCATGGCGACTCCGCCCATTGGTTTGCCAAAAGCCCACAGCCTAAGGCAGCCCCCGCAGGCGGGATATTGATAAGAACCCCATCGATTACGGCATTTCCTATAGTGTTCCAGGTGATTTCTTTACGCCGGGCAGCCATCGATCATTCACACAACGTGTTCAATGCCTTCACTTAATGGCGCTTGATGCAGGAATGGCGACGAATATGCTGTGGGTACGTTTCCGTGATCTCGCATGACAACAAGAGCCCACACCATGCACAGCCCCAGAACGCTCTACCAGAAACATATCGACAGTCACACCGTCTGCGCCCTCGACGATCAGGGCCACGTGCTGCTGTACATCGACCGCCAGGTCGCCAACGAATACACCAGCCCGCAAGCCTTCAGCGGCATGCGCGACGCGGGTCGCAAAGCCTGGCGGCCGAGTGCGACGCTGGCGGTGGTCGACCACGTCAATCCCACGGCGCCGACACGCGTTGCCGCCATGCCGGACGCTGGCGGCGCCCGTCAGGTGTCCTACTTCGAAGAAAACTGCCGCGACTTCGGCATCGAACTGTTCGATGTGCTGGACAAGCGCCAGGGCATCGAGCACGTCGTGGCCCCCGAGCAGGGCTTTATCCTGCCCGGCATGGTCGTTGCCGCCGGCGACAGCCACACCACCACCTACGGTGCCCTGGGTGCCTTCGGCTTCGGCATCGGCACTTCGGAAATCGAACACCTGCTGGCCTCGCAAACCCTGGTCTACAAGTGCCTGAAGACGATGCGCGTAACGGTCAATGGCCTGCTCGGGCCTGGCGTGACGTCCAAGGACATCATCATGGCCCTGATCGAGAAAATCGGCGCTTCGGGCGCCACGGGCTATGCCATCGAATTCGCCGGCCCGGCGATCAGCGACCTCAGCGTCGAAGCGCGCATGACCATCTGCAACATGGCCGTCGAGGCCGGCGCCCGAGGCGCGTTCATGGCCCCGGATGACAAGGTCTTCGCCTACCTGCAATGCAAGCCCCGTGCACCCCGGGGCCAGCTGTGGGAACAGGCCGTCGCAACATGGCGCGGCCTGCACAGCGACGAGGGTGCGGTGTTCGATCGCGAAGTCACCCTGGATGTCGCGGCGCTCGAACCCATGGTCACCTGGGGCACCAGCCCCGATCAGGCCGCACCGGTGGGCGGGCATGTGCCGGACCCGGCCGCGCAGCCGGATCTGATCCTGCGCCAGGGCATGCAACGCGCCTTGAACTACATGGGCCTGGAGCCGGGCATGCCGCTCAGCGACGTGGTGATCAGCCACGCTTTCATCGGCTCGTGCACCAATGCGCGCATCGAGGACCTGCGCGATGTCGCCCGCGTCGTGCGCGGCAAACGGGTGGCGGCCCACGTGCGGGCCATGATTGTTCCCGGTTCGACGATGGTGCGTGACCAGGCCGAAGACGAAGGATTGGCGCAGATCTTCCTCGATGCCGGTTTTGAATGGCGCCAATCGGGTTGCTCGATGTGCCTGGCCATGAATGACGACGTGCTCGCCCCCGGTGATCGTTGTGCGTCAAGCACCAACCGCAACTTCGAAGGCCGGCAAGGCGCCGGTGCGCGCACCCATTTGATGAGCCCGGCCATGGTCGCCGCCGCAGCGATTACCGGGCACTTGACCGACGTGCGCACCTTCGCGCTGGAGGCTTGAACCATGCAACCTTTCGCTATCGTCAGCGGCAGCGCCGCCCCGCTTCTGGCCGCCAACATCGACACCGACGTGATCATGCCCAAGCAGTTCCTCAAAGGGATTGATCGCAAGGGCCTGGACAAGGGTCTGTTCTTTGACTTGA
Source organism: Pseudomonas sp. B1(2018) (assembly GCF_003097365.1). Lineage (NCBI taxonomy): Bacteria > Pseudomonadati > Pseudomonadota > Gammaproteobacteria > Pseudomonadales > Pseudomonadaceae > Pseudomonas > Pseudomonas sp. B1(2018). The sequence continues at coordinate 26,659 of NZ_PYUK01000022.1, read as the reverse complement.
GGTTCCTTGAGTCCGGCGAACCCGATCCGCGGTTCATCCTCAACCAACCGGCCTGGAGCGAGGCTGCGTTTCTGGTGGTGGGTGCCAATTTCGGCTGTGGTTCGAGCCGCGAGCATGCGGTCTGGGGCCTGAAGCAAGTCGGCATCCGGGCACTGATCGGCACAAGCTTCGCCGGCATTTTCTACGACAACTGCCAGCGCAATGGGGTGTTGGCGATTCAGCTGACCGAGGAACAACTCAAGCAGATTGCCGCGTTGACCAGCAACCCGGCAACGGCTCGAATCAGCGTCAACCTGCCGGAGCAAACCATCGAACTGGCGGACGGCAACCTGATCCCGTTCGAGATCGATGAACTGCGCAAGCAATCGTTGCTGCTGGGGCTGGACGCCATTGGCACCACGTTGCAACGGGCGGAACAGATACGCCAGTTCGAAACCCGGCACCTGGCGGAAAATCCCTGGTTGGTCTGATTAGGATCCTGTAGGAGCGAGCCTGCTCGCGATGGTCGTTAACGATAACGCGTGTTTACTGGCTAAACGCGGCGCTCTTGAATCCATCGTCGGATCGCCGCCCGGAGCAAGCTCGCTCCTACAGAGGATAATGACGCCGGTGGGGCTGGACGCCATTGGCACCACGTAGCAACGGGCGGAACAATCCCTGGTTGAACTGATGGAAACCTGTGGCGAGGGAGCTTGCTCCCGCTGGGCTGCGTAGCGGCCCCAAAAGAAGGCCTGCTACGCAGTCCAGCGGGAGCAAGCTCCCTCGCCACAGAGGTGAGTGTGGCTGCCTCATTCCACCAAGAGGTGGTGATGACGGCCTCACTCAACCGACAGATGACGAAAATACTCCTCGAGAAACTCGACACAAACCCGCAGCTTGGCCGACTGGCTCAGCCGTGTCGGGTATACCGCCCACACGTTGGCGCTCTGGGTGTAATCGTGCAGCACCTGCACCAGTCGCCCCTGCTCCAGCATCGGCTTCACATCCCACATCGAGCGCAACAGGATCCCGCCGCCACTCAAGGCCCACTGCAACACGATCTCACCGTTGTTCGAGGATAACGGCCCGCTGACACGCACCGATTCCTCTTGCCCGTCCTTCGTCAGGCTCCACACACCGAACGCGTTGTTGCGTTCCTTGAGCACCAGGCAATCGTGGTCTTTGAGGTCAGCCAGCGATTGCGGTACACCGCGCCGTTCCAGGTACTCGGGCGTCGCACACAGCACCCGCCGGTTGCTTACCAGTTTGCGCCCCAGGTGCTGGCCCGGCAGGTCATCCCCCACGCGAATCTCCAGATCGAACCCTTCACCGACGATATCGACCACGCGATCGAACACGTCCAGGCGCAGTTCGAGTTTGGGATAGGTCTGCGACAGCTCGCAGATGGCCGGCGCCACATGGTTGCGGCCAAAACCGAAGCTGCTGCAGATGTGCAACGAGCCCATGGGTTGTTGCCGCGCCTCGGATATTTCGCCGACGAAATCATCGAAATCACCCAGCAACTTCTCCGCCCACACCCGCACCCGCTCGCCGTCGTCGGTCAGCGCGATGCGTCTTGTTGTGCGGTGCAGCAGGCGGGTCGAGAGCGTGCTTTCCAGCACGGAAATGCGTTTGCTGATGTAGGCCGGCGAATACCCAAGCTCCTCGGCGGCGCTGGCGAAGCCGTTTTTGCGCACGACGGTGAGGAACACCTTGAGGTCTTCAGGCAAGGGAAACTGATCACGATTCGTGTTCATACGCCTCATACTTTTGCTGTTTATCGCGTTATTCGCGAAGGATAGCATCGATCTACCGAGTGGCAATCCATCCCCGGCCAACCGTGGTTTCTGAATCCTCGATAAAAACAACATGAGGAAAGCGCGACATGAACAAGCCCTACGAGCAAACCCTTAACACCCCCGACGGCGGTTTCGTGCAACGCCTGCGCAGCCTCTGCGCCTACGAAATCGGCGTCATCCCGCTGCCGATCTTTCTCGGCATCGCAGTCATCGTTTATCTCTCGGCCCACCTGGGCTTCCTGCCCAAGAACATGATCGGCGGGCTCGCCGTGATCATGACCATGGGCGTGTTCTTCGGCCAGTTGGGCTCGCGCCTGCCGATCCTCAAGGAAATCGGCGGCGGCGCCATCCTGTGCCTGATGCTGCCGTCGATCCTGGTGTTCTACGGCTTCTTCGGGCCGGCGACGATCGACGCGACCAAAATGCTCATGAAGGAAGCCAACTTCCTGTACTTCGTGATCGCCAGCCTGGTGGTCGGCAGCATTCTGGGGATGAGCCGTTTCATCCTGGTCCAGGGCATGCTGCGGATGTTCATTCCCCTGCTCGTCGGCACCCTGGCCGCCGTTGCCAGCGGGCTGCTGGTCGGCAAACTGGTGGGCTACAGCTTTCACCACACGTTCTTTTTCATCATCGTGCCGATCATTGGCGGCGGGATCGGCGAAGGGATTCTGCCCCTGTCGCTGGCCTACTCGTCGATCCTCGGCGGCACTCCGGATATCTACGTGGCGCAACTGGCGCCCGCCGCCGTGGTCGGCAACATCGCGGCGATCATCTGTGCCGGGGTTCTCGCGCGCCTGGCCCTCAAACGCCCGAACATCAATGGCGAAGGTTCGCTGATCCGCGCCAAGGACGAGAACGATAAATTCAAGGTCAAGGAAGACACCGGCTCCCTTGTCGACTTCCGTGTCATGGGTGCCGGGGTGCTGGTGATCTGCGCGTTCTTCGTCCTCGGCGGCCTGCTGGAAAAAGTCGTGGGCATTCCCGGCCCGGTGATGATGATCCTCGTGGCGGTGCTGTTTAAGTACCTTCGGGTGCTGCCGGAGAAACTCGAGAAAGGCGCCAACACCTTTTACAAGCTGGTGTCGTCGGCCTTCATCTGGCCGGTCATGATCGGCCTGGGCATGCTCTACGTACCGCTGGACAGCGTGGTGAAAGTGTTCTCGGTCGGCTATGTACTGGTGTGCGTTTCGGTGGTGGTGTCGATGACAGTGGCCGGCTTTTTCATTGGCAACCTGATGAAGATGTACCCCATCGAATCGGCCATCGTGACCTGCTGTCACAGCGGCCTGGGCGGCACCGGAGACGTGGCGATCCTCTCGGCGTCCAACCGCATGTCGCTGATGCCGTTCGCGCAGATTTCCACGCGCATCGGCGGGGCTTCGACGGTGATTCTGGCGACGATACTGTTGCGCCTGTTTGTCTGAACCGAACAGAAACCCATAGCCATACCTGTGGCGAGGGAGCTTGCTCCCGCTGGACGGCGCAGCCGTCCCCGAAAGGGGGCCGCTGCGCGACCCAGCGGGAGCAAGCTCCCTCGCCACATTTGTTTTTCGGTCGTTATCGGCCCAGCCGATTCAAACCTGCGAATTATCGATTTGTGCAGCAGTCCGTGGACCGCGAGCATGGCGTCACTTCCAACAACAAAAACCAAGGACCCGCCATGACCGCCCGATTTCACAACCCAGTGGATACCCGTTTCGGCTGGGGCAGCCTGCAAGAGCTGGCCGCCATCACCGAATACCAGAACGTTGCCGTCGTGACATTTCCCGAAGCCCGTGACCTGGGGCTGGTGGATCGCCTTCAAGCGTTGCTGGGCGAACGTCTGGTCTACGTGATCGAAGATGTCCAGCCCAATCCCGATGTCGCGCAACTGCGCGCGACCTATGAACGCTTCTGGCAGGAAGCCGGCGATTGCCATGCGGTGATTGCCGTCGGTGGTGGCAGTGCCATCGACACGGCTAAAGCGTTGATTGTCGGCACCGAGTCAGGCCGCTTCGATGAGTTGCTGGCATTGCTGGCAAGCGGCAAACCCTTCGTTCCGGTACGCAGCAAACAGCTGATCGCAGCCCCGACCACGGCAGGCACCGGCAGTGAAGTCACGCCCTGGGCGACGATCTGGGACGCGGCCAACCACAAGAAGTATTCCCTGCACCTGGACTGCACCTGGCCAAAGGTCGCGATCATCGATCCGCAATTGATGCTCACGGTGCCAGCCAGCGTCACCGTTTCCACAGGCCTGGATGCTTTGTCCCACGCACTGGAATCGATCTGGAACATCAACGCCAACCCGCTTTCCGACACCTTCGCCATTTCTGCCATCGAAGACATCCTCGAATGCCTGCCCTTGCTGCGGCGTGACCTGTCCAACCAGGAACTGCGTTCACGGATGGCCCTCGCCGCACTCAAGGCGGGCATGGCGTTCTCCAACACCAAGACCGCGCTGGCCCACTCCATTTCCTATGAGATGACCCTGCACTACGGCTTGCCCCACGGCATCGCCTGCTCCTTCACCTTGCCACTGGTACTGGGCCTCGCCTGGGGCCACGACGCAACGCGCGACAAGACCCTGCAACGGGTTTTCGGGCCAGACCTGGATAAAGCCCAGACCCGTTTGCGCGCCTTCCTGCACAGCCTGGAGGTGAAAACCGAGTTCGCCGACTACGGCGTAACGGCCGAAGAAGCACAAGCCATGATCGACTTCGCCTTGCAAGGCGCGCGCGGCAAGAACTTCATCGGCTCACGAGCGGCCTAGGGCTCGACAGCCCCCAAGACACTACACTGCCAGCGGCGTAACGAGCCGCGACGATTTCCTGCCGCACCTGAAAAAGAGTGCACCCTGCGACGCAACTCGCAGGGAACGAACAAGAATAAGGAAAAGATCATGAATCGTGCCCAAACCATGCCAGGTCTCGCCGTACACAGCGCATCGTTTCGCGTCGCCCAGTGGCGCATGCTGCTGGCCGCCATGTTTTGCTATCTGTTTTTCTATACCGGGCGACAAACGTTCGGTTTCGCCATTCCCGGTATCCAGGCCGAGTTCGGCTTTACCAAAGAGCACCTTGGCTGGGTATCGGCCGCCATGCTCTGGGCCTACGCCATTGGCCAGGCCATCAATGGCAACCTCGCCGACAAATTCGGTGGCCGACGCATCATGACCCTGGGCGCGGTACTGTCGTGCGGCGCTAACTGGGTGACGAGCTTCGCCAGTAACTTTGCCGCGTTGATTTTGCCCTGGGGCATCAATGGCTACTTCCAGGCATTGGGCTGGGCACCGGGCAGCCGGCTGATCTCCAACTGGTGGAGCGCGGGTGAACGCGGCAAGGTCTACGGCTTCTACGTGTTCGCGGCCGGTTGCGCTTCCGTTCTTTCCTACGTGACCTCGATCGTCGTGCTGGAAGTGATGCATCTGGAATGGCGCTGGATCTTCCGCCTGCCCGTATTGCTCATGCTGGCGGGCGGCATCATCTTCTACCTGGTGGCCCGCGAGCGCCCACAAGACCTGGGATTCGAACCGCTGGCCGACACAGGCGTGGCCAACGCCGAGGACAAGAACCATGAGGTGGCGCACGGTGAAACCGAAACATCGGCGCAACGCTACAAAGCGGTACTGAAGAACTTTCGCCTGATCATCGCTGCCGTGTCCCTGGGGTTCCAGAACGCTGCCCGCTACGGTTTGATCGTCTGGGTGCCGGTGCACTTTCTGGGCGCAAACTGGAAAAGCGGCGACAGCATGATCGATCCGAAATGGATCACCGTGGCCCTTCCGGTCGGCATGGCCATCGGCGCGCTGAGCAACGGCTGGATCTCGGATAAGCTGTTCGGTTCCAAGCGCTACCTGGCGATCATGCTCTACATGTTCCTCGGTGCCGCCACCAGCTTGTGGATGTGGACCCTTGCGCCCCACAGCGCGACCGGCCTTGTGGCGTTGTTTCTCTGCGGTTTCTTCGTGTACGGCCCCGCTTCCAGCTTCTGGGCACTGTGCCCGGACCTGGTGGGCGCCAAGCGCGCCGGCACGGCGACCGGCGTGATGAACTTCTCTTCCTATCTGTTCGCCGGCCTGGCGGAACCGCTGATCGGCAGTATGCTCGACAGTACCGGCAACACCTCGCTGATCTTCATCGTGGTCACCAGCGCCTGCCTGTGCAGTGCGATTGTCGCGTTGTTCATCAGGCGTTGATTGCCGGGCACGGCAGGTTGAATCGAAGGCGCGGCTTCTGAACAGGATCGTCTATGTACCAGTACCACAAGTGGCTACGTTCATTTCATGCGGTGGCCAAGACCGGCAGCTTCACCCTCGCCGCCGAGTATTTGAGCGTCGGCCAGCCCACGGTCAGTGAGCAGGTCAATGCCCTGGAGAAGAAGTTTTCCGTGGAGCTGTTCCATCGCCGCGGCCGCTTTATCGAAATGAGTGCCGCCGGGCACCAACTCTATGCGATCACCCAGGGCCTGTTCGGCCAGGAGGATGAAGCCGTGCAACTGCTGCAGAGTTTCAAGCAACGCAAGACCGGCATGCTGCGCCTGGGCGCGGTGTCCCCGCCCATTGCGATGAACCTGACCTACGAACTGATGCAGCGGCACCCGGACATCGAGCTGGAAACCTCGTTTTCTCCGGAAAAAGAGACCCTGGATCGCCTGTTCAACTTCGATATCGATGTGGCGATCCTGGCCCTGTCCGAATTCGACCAGCGTTTTGACACGCAGCTTTACCGGCGCTACCCGATCATTGCGGTGGTGCGCGAGGACCATCCCTGGGCCCGGCAGAAAGAAGTACATGTCGAGCAGATCAGCGAAGAGAAATGGGTGCTGCGGGAAAAAAGCTCCCGCACTCGCCAATTGGTAGAGGAAAGCTGCAAGCGCCTGGGCGTCGCCCTCAATTGCGTCATGCAGTTGAACAGCCGCGAGGCCATCGTCCATGCCATCGCCAAGGGCATCGGTATCGGTTTCGTCTCGGCCGTCGAGTACGCCGAAACGCCCGGCACCAAACCGATCACCTTCGTCAATCACCCGTTTTCCATCGACTACCACCTGTGCTGCCTGGGCATTCGCCGAAACCGGCCGATGATCGCCGAGCTGTTCGACTCGAGCCCAACGCCGGCCACCTGATTTCGTCTCACCCTTGAGCAATCCACAGGCCTACTTCCTGGTGACAGGAGGGACGGCCTGCCCACAACAAAAAATGGAGAAACACCATGAATTACCAACAACCGACCCAACTGCAAGCCGTGGTCCTGGACTGGGCCGGCACCGTTGTCGATTTCGGCTCCTTCGCCCCCACGCAGATTTTCGTCGAAGCCTTTGCCGAGTTCGGCGTCGCCGTTTCGCTGGAAGAAGCGCGGGGCCCGATGGGCATGGGCAAGTGGGATCACATCCGCACCCTGTGCAATCAGCCGCAGATCGCCGAGCGCTACCGTGCCGTGTTTGACCGCCTGCCGACCGATGACGATGTCACCGCACTCTACGAGCGCTTCATGCCGCTGCAAATCGAGAAAATTGCCCTGCACTCGGCCCTGATACCCGGCGCGCTGAACACCATCGATGCCTTGCGCGACAAGGGCCTGAAAATCGGTTCCTGCTCCGGTTACCCGGCCGTGGTCATGGAAAAGGTGGTCGAACTGGCGCGGCACAATGGCTACGTGGCGGACCATGTGGTGGCCACCGACGAAGTGCCGAACGGCCGCCCCTACCCGGCTCAGGCCCTGGCCAACGTGATTGCCCTGGGGATCAGCGACGTCGCCGCCTGCGTCAAGGTCGACGACACCTGGCCCGGCATTCTCGAAGGCCGTGCCGCCGGGATGTGGACGGTCGCGCTGACCTGTTCCGGCAATGCCCTGGGCTTGACCTACGAGCAATACAAGGCCCTGCCTTCCGACAGGCTGGACAGTGAGCGGGCCCGCATCGTCAAGATGTTCGAAGGCTCCCGCCCGCACTACCTGATCGACACCATCGTCGATCTGCCGGCGGTCATCGAAGACATCAATGCCCGACTGGCGCGGGGTGAAACACCGCAAGGATCCTGAACGGATTCAAGCGTCAAGCGGCCGTCCCACGGGCGGCCGCCTCACCTGAAAAAATCACTCGGCGTCTTGCCGAACTGCTTCTTGAACATGGTGGTGAACGCGCTCGGGCTGTCGTACCCCAGCTCCCCGGCGATGTCGATGATCTTCTCCCCGACGGCGATGCGTTCCAGCGCCAGCAGCAGTCGCGCTTGCTGGCGCCATTGGCCGAAGGTCATGCCGGTTTCCTTGCGGAAGCGGCGCTGGATGGTTTTGGCGTCGAGGCTCAACCGCGCGCTCCAGTCCGACAAGGTCGAGCCATCGCCCGGGTCTTGCTGCAATGCACTACAGATCTGGTTGATCCGTTGATCGGTGGGCTGCGGCAGGTTCAATGGCAAGGTCGGCAGGATCGTCAGTTCGTCCAGGATCAGCCGCAGCACCCGGGCTTCCCGCGAATCCGGATCGCCATTGAAATCGAAATCCACCGAGACCTTGATCAGCTCACTGAGCAAGGCGGACACACTCACCGCGCGGGTTTCGCCAGGCAGGTCCGGGCTGGCGCCGGGATGCACAAACACGCTGCGCATCTTGATCGGCCCCACGCAGCGAATCGAGTGCACTTCCCCACTCGGCATCCAGATGCCACGGCTCGGCGGCACTGTCCATTGGCTGGTGGCGGCGTGCACCACCATTACACCTTCGATGGCATAGATCAGTTGATGCTTTTCATGGGAATGCGGCGCGATAAACCAGTTTTCCGGGTAGTCGGTCGCACTGCTGCGAACGCTCCAGTCGCCCTGGTCGATCTCCGCAAGAAATGCCTGCAATGGCTTGATCATGACGCCCTTTTTGCGATGGTCGGTGCCCGAGTTGCGCGAGACGGGCGACTTTGTGGGCCATAGGATAACGCCGAACCCTGAAATTGGCTGCGCCTTGCGTTCGCGGCTCGCGTTTTTTATCCGGATACCCGCCCATGTCGACCACCACCCTCAGCTCGCCCTCACCCACCGTCTCGGTCGCCAGCCAGGCCAGCCCGCTGGTCATGCGCGTCATCGGCGCCTGTGCGTTGGCGCACCTGATCAACGACCTGATCCAGGCCGTGCTGCCGTCGATCTACCCGATGCTCAAGGCCACTTATGGCCTGAGCTTCACACAGGTCGGCCTGATCACTCTGACCTTCCAGCTCACCGCCTCATTGCTGCAACCCTGGATCGGTTTCTACACCGACCGTCATCCCAAACCGTGGCTGCTGCCGGCCGGCATGGTCTGCACCCTGATCGGTATCCTGATGCTGTCGATGGTCGGCAGTTTCCCGGCGATTCTCGTGGCCTCGGCGCTGGTGGGGGTTGGCTCGTCGACCTTTCACCCGGAGACCTCGCGGGTGGCGCGCCTGGCCTCGGGCGGTCGCTACGGCCTGGCACAGTCGACCTTTCAGGTCGGTGGCAACGCCGGCAGCGCTTTCGGCCCCTTGCTGGCCGCCGCGATCATCATTCCCTATGGCCAGGGCAACGTCGCCTGGTTCGGCCTGTTCGCGGTGTTCGCCATCCTCGTGCAATACGGCCTGAGCCGCTGGTATCGCAATCACCTGAACCTGTTCAAGCTCAAGCAAGGCAGCAAGGCCACCCACGGCCTGTCGAAACGGCGGGTGACCTTCGCCCTGGTGGTGTTGGCGCTGTTGGTGTTTTCCAAATACTTCTACATGGCCAGCTTCACCAGTTACTTCACCTTCTACCTGATCGAAAAATTCGACCTGTCGGTGGCCAGTTCGCAGCTGTACCTGTTCCTGTTCCTCGGTGCCGTCGCGGCGGGTACGTTCTTTGGCGGCCCGATCGGCGACCGGATCGGCCGCAAGCGGGTGATCTGGTTCTCGATCCTCGGCGCAGCGCCGTTCACCCTCGCCCTGCCCTACGTCGACCTGTTCTGGACGGGCGTGCTGAGCATGATCATCGGCTTCATCCTCGCCTCGGCATTCTCGGCCATCGTGGTCTTCGCCCAGGAACTGGTGCCCGGCAACGTCGGCATGATCGCCGGGGTGTTCTTCGGCCTGATGTTCGGTTTCGGCGGGATCGGTGCTGCGCTGCTCGGGCATCTGGCCGATATCCATGGCATCGAGTATGTGTACACGCTGTGTTCTTTCCTGCCACTGCTGGGAATTCTGACCATACTGTTGCCGTCTACTGGACAACGCCCCTCGGGAGCGTGAATGGTCATCAGGAGGAACACCCCATGAAAATCGTAGTCACCAGCGTGCTCGTCGATGATCAGGCCAAGGCCCTGGCGTTCTACCGGGATGTACTCGGCTTTGAACTCAAGCACGACATTCCCATCGGCGAACACCGCTGGCTGACGCTGACGTCCCCGGGCGATCCCGATGGCGTCGAGCTGCTGCTGGAACCCAATGCCCACGGCGCGGCAAAAACCTTCCAGAGCGCGATCAAGCAGGACGGCATTCCCTGCACGTTTTTCGGCGTCGACGACGTGCAGGCCGAATATGCCCGGCTCAGCGCCGCCGGGGTTCAGTTCACCCGCCCGCCGACGGTGATGGGACCGGTCACCCTCGCGGTACTGGATGACACCTGCGGCAACCTCATCCAGATCGTCCAGCACCACTCGACCGCCTGATCATTTCTGCTACCAGCCCTGTAGCACTCGGTAACACCAGGCCCCAATGCGGTGCATCTTTTAAACGCCTTGCCGTCTGCCACCCCGCTCCACAGGGGGCCACCCGCCATGGCGTACTTTGTGCATCCAAAGGCCATCCTCTTCTGCCTGTAGCCGCCATGCGCCCCAAGGAACTGAAACTCTGGACCACCGGAGTCGCTCACCTGCTCGACCTGCCTGCCGGGCATGCGCGGCTGTCGGGGTTGAGCCACTGGCTTCGACAAATCTGCCCGGTCGATCATTTCGTGTTGTTTGTCTACGAAGGCAATCACCGGCCCCTGGCGTTGTTCGATACGTTTTCGGCGGACAAGCGCGCGGTGTATGTCGACGACTACCAGTGCGGGCCTTACCTGCTCGATCCCTTCTACCTGGCCTGCACCCGTGGCCAGGCACCGGGACTGTGGCGTTTGCGCCAGTTCGCCCCCGACCATTTCTACCTTGGCGAATACTTCCTGACCTATTACCAGCAGACCGGCCTGGCCGAGGAAGTGGCGTTCTTCGTCGACCTCGGTGGTGGCGCCACGGCGGTGTTGTCGCTGATGCGCTCCAGTGCCAGTTGCGCCTTCAGTCGGGACGAAATGCAGCTCGTCGAATGCGCGCAAGCGGTGGTCGAGCAAGTCATCAATGAAGCCTGGCGCTTGCGCCAGGCCCAGCAACCGCGCCCGGCGCAAGACCTGGACTTCAAGATCCGCGAAGCCTTCGACCACTTCGGCGCGCACATCCTCACCGGGCGCGAGCAGGAGATCGTCCAGCTGTTGCTGCGCGGCCACTCCAGCGCGTCGGTGGCCGAACAACTGAACATCAGCCCCGGCACGGTGAAAATTCACCGCAAGAACATCTACGCCAAGCTGGGGATTGGCAGCCAGTCGGAGTTGCTGGGGTTGTTCATTCGGGAGCTGACGGAGGATCCGTTGCAGGCGCCCGGCCTCAGGCTGCAAGCCTGATACCCGTTGGTATACGCATATTCCTGTGGGAGCGAGCTTGATCGCGATTGCGGCCATACATTCAACATCCATGTGTCTGACACACCGCCATCGCGGGCAAGCCCGCTCCCACAGGTCTGTCGGTGATCCGGAGATTGTGGTCAGGGCGGATCAAGCTGATCCTGCTCCCCTGGGCTCAAGCTGCAAGCCTGATACCTGTCGGTAAGCAGAAAACCCTGTGGGAGCGGGCTTGCCCGCGATAGCGGCAGCACATTCAACATTGATGTGTCTGACATACCGCCATCGCGAGCAAGCTCGCTCCCACAGGTCTACTGGTGATCTGAAGATTGTGGTCAGGGCGGATCAAGTTGATCCAGTGCGCGGTTCACCGCCAACTCCCCCAACATGATCACCTGCGCGATGCCCAACAGCGCATTGCGGCTCGACCCTTCCAGATGATCCACCAGATCGTTGGCCATGACATTGGCCGACGCCAGCGACTCACAGGCGTGCACCAGCAAGGTCTCGGTATTGAGTTCGGGATTGACGATGAACATCGTGCTGGGTTTGTGAGGGGTGGCCATGATGTGGGGGCCCGGGTTGAGGGCGCGCTCGGCGGCTTCGTGGAGCTTGCTTGAATCGAGGCTTTCGTACGGGGATGCCGGATCGGTGTCCGGCGGGTTGGGTGTGACCTTGAACATAGAATGGACCTCTAGCGCGAATAGTAAGGAGCCATCACCCTCGCTACCAAACGAAGGTGGCGGCCACACGCGGGTTGGTAGACCGGTCGCACTAGAACCCGGCGCCCGCAAGGGAGCCCCGCGCATGGCCACCATATAAAGCACAGTCCAAAAAATGACTGTATTCAGGTGACGTAATGCGCCTAGAACGAACTCGGGCTACCAAACCCGATCACTGTTTTTCAGTGACCGGCAAACGATAAGACCCACGTTCCAGACGCACAAGCCGGCGGATTCTGGCGTACCTGTAGGCAACGACGCAAGGTGGTGTAGCCTTCGCGAAGTAACCCCGGATGTCTTTAAACACGCATCTGCATTTTGTGTAGGAGCGAGCTTGCTCGCGATGGTCGTTAACGATTACGCGGGATGACTGGCTGAACGCAGCGCTCTTGAGTCCATCGCGAGCGAGCTCGCTCCTACAGTAATCTGCTTCTATCCCCGTAGGGATATATACACCGCAAAACCCCCATTGCTAGTTTGGCCACCGACGCACTGATTCATCACTGCAAGGGAGCCCGCCTCGTGAACAACACCCCGCCAAGCGATATCGAATTCTGCAATGTGGTCAAACGCTATGGTGAGGTGCAGGCCGTCAGCGGTCTGGATTTCGCGGTGCGGCGTGGCTCGTTTCATTCCTTTCTCGGCGGCTCGGGCTGTGGCAAGACCACTACCCTGCGCATGATCGCCGGCTTCGAGCAACCCACCAGCGGCGAGGTTCGTCTGGCCGGTAAAAGCGTGGCCGGTGTGCCGGCGTTCGAGCGGCCGGTGAACATGGTGTTCCAGCATTACGCGCTGTTCCCGCACCTGACCGTGGCGCAGAACATTGCCTACGGCCTGCGCTATCGCACACCGCGCCCGGACAAGAAACAGCAACTGCGCATGGCCGATGAAGCGCTGGAAATGGTGCGCCTGAGCGGCTTTGGCCAGCGCAAGCCGAGCGAGCTTTCCGGTGGCCAGCAACAGCGTGTCGCCCTCGCCCGCGCACTGGTCAACAAGCCGACGGTGTTGCTGCTCGACGAGCCGCTGGCCGCGCTGGACCGCAAGCTGCGCAAGGAGATGCAATCGGAACTGCTGCGTTTGCAGCGCGAGGTCGGCATCACCTTCGTGCTGGTCACCCATGATCAGGAAGAAGCCCTGTCGATGAGCGACAGCATCAGCGTGATGCACAACGGTTCGATCATCCAGACCGCCACCCCGGAACAACTCTACGAAGCCCCGGCCAGCCGCTACGTCGCCGACTTTATCGGCGAGTCCAATCTGTTCGACGGCACCGTGCGCCAGCTCAACGGCAATTCGGTGGTGCTGCGTACCGAGCAAGGGCTGGAACTGACCAGCCCGCTGACGCCTACCGGCAAAGGCCTGAGCGCCAACGCCGCCGGTTGCATTGCGGTGCGCCCGGAGCTGATCAGCATCGCCGGCGCCAATGCCGAAATGTGCCGCGAAGTGAAGCTGCCGGGCTGCGTCGAAGACCGCATTTACCTGGGCAATTCCACCGAGTACCGCGTACGCACCCAGGCCTTAGGCGTGGTCTGCGTGCGGGTGCCGCGCCAGCAGGATCACGGCGCCAATGCCTTCGAACACGGCGCAGCGGTTCGCGTCGGCTGGGATCACGCCAATGGCCTGGCCATGGCGTTGTAAATCATCGATTCGTTTCATCAACCGGATGTGGAGCGTGCTATGGACCAGAAGACTTTTATAAAAACCCTGCGCAGCTGGCAGAACGGCTCGATCAGCCGCCGCGAGTTTCTTGGCCGCACCGGCCTTGGCATCGCCGCTGCCGTGGTCGCGACCAACATGCCCGGCCTGCTGACCTCCAGCGCCGAGGCTGCCGAGCAGGCCAAGCTCGGTGATCGCCTGTCGCTGGCGACCTGGCCGAACTACCACAGCCAGGAAAACCTCGACGCCTTCGGCAAGACCACCGGCGCCCGGGTGTCGATGAGCGTGTTCGGTTCCAACGAAGAAATGCTCGCCAAATTGCAGGCCGGCGGCAGTGGCTGGGACGTGCTGGTGCCGACCAACTACACCATCAGCACCTATGTCGGGCTAGGCCTGATCGAACCGCTGGACCTGTCGCGCATTCCCAACTTCGATGCCTCGGCGTTCCAGCAGAAATTCATGGCCCAGGGTACGGTGGACGGCAAGGTCTACGCGGTGCCGAAAAACTGGGGCACTACCGGCATGCTCTACGACACCGGCAAGCTGAAAAACGGCCCGACCAGCTGGAAGGAATTCTGGGTCGCCGCCCAGGGCCCGGCCAGCGGTCGGACGATGGTCCACGACTACCAGTTGACCGCCATCGGCAACGCCCTCAAAAGCTTCGGCTACAGCTTCAACTCCCTGGACCCGAAAGAACTGGCCGATGCGGAAAAGCTGCTGATCGAGGTCAAGCCGCACCTGTTCGCGATCAACTCCGACATTCAGCCGTCGATGCGCAGCGGCGATGCCTGGCTGGCAATGTCGTGGACCGGCGACGCCTCGCAACTGCACCGCGACAACGCGCAAATGCAGTTCGAACTGGGCAAGGAAGGGGGCGAGTTGTGGAGCGACTTCTTCGCGATTCCCAAAAGCTCGGAGCACAAGGACGCCGCCTACGCGTTCATCAACTACCTGCTCGATCCGCAGCACAACAAGCTGGAAGTGCTGAGCCACGGCTACCCGAGCGGCGACAAGCGTGTCGACGCGCTGCTGCCGGTGGCGATGCTCGACGACCCGATCATGTACCCGGCCGCCGAGGCCTTGAGCCCGCTGGAGTTCGGTGCCGCCGCGACGCTGACCAGCCCGGCGCGTGCCGAACTGATGGCGCGTTTCAAGTCCGCCTGATCGCCTGACCATGGCCAATGAGGAGTCATCCATGAATGCCGCCGCCCACCCGCAAACGGTGCAGCCGGGCCATGCCCTGTCGGCCGAGGTTCGCCAACGGCGCAGCCTCGGCCGGCGCATCACCCTGCTGATGCTCTTGCCTTCGACCCTGTGGTTCCTGCTGCTGTTGTTGATGCCGCTGGTGATCATCCTGGTCTTCAGTTTCGGCGAGCGCAGCGCCGTGGGCGGTTATGCCGGTGGCTTCACCCTGGCCAACTACCTGAACCTCGGCTCTCGCGGCGCAGCGTTCAGCAACACGCTGATGCTCGCACCGCTGGGCACTTTGGTGTGCCTGGTGGCGGCCTATCCGCTGGCGTACTTCCTCGCGGTCAAGGTCAGCAGAAACCGTTCGCTGTTGCTGACCCTGGTGATCGTGCCGTTCTGGACCAGTTTTCTGATCCGCACCTATGCGTGGATTTTCATCCTCAGCGGCAAAGGCATTCCGGCGCTGCTGGCCAGCCTGGGGCTTGAGGATGTGCGGCTGATCAACACGCCGTGGGCGGTGCTGATCGGCATCGTCTACGGCTACCTGCCGCTGATGGTGTTCCCGATCTACGTCAGCCTGGAAAAACTCGACAAGCGCCTGCTCGAAGCGTCCGCCGACCTGGGCGCCAGCGCCTTCGAAAGCTTTCGCCGGATCACCCTGCCGCTGTCGGCGCCGGGGATCATCACCGGGGTGATGCTGGTGTTCATCCTGCTGATGGGCGAGTTCCTGATACCGGCCATTCTCGGCGGCGGCAAGGTGTTCTTTGTCGGCAATGCGCTGGTCGACCTGTTCCTGCAATCGCGCAACTGGCCGTTCGGCAGTGCGCTGGCCATGACGCTGGTGGCGATGATGCTGCTGATCATCGGCGTGTATCTGAAACTGGTGGCGCGCTACGGCGGCCGCCCTGCCGATGGAGGCTTGTGACATGTGGCTGCGCAGCTATTCGACATCGCTGTACCTGTTCCTCTACGCGCCGATTGCCTTGATCGTACTGTTCAGCTTCAACGCCGGGCGCAGTGGCCTGGCCTTCCAGTGCTGCTCGGTGCAATGGTTCGGCACCGCGTTCGGCAACCCATTCATCATGGAAGCCCTGGGCAACAGCGCACTCATCGCCGCAAGCTCCGCGGTGATCGCCACGCTGTTCGGCACCCTGGCGGTGTTCGGCTTGCAGCGCTGCGGCGCCAAGGTACGCCTGCTGTTCGATGCGCTGACCTACTGCGCGATTATCGTGCCGGGCATCGTCATCGGCATCTCGACGCTGATCGCCTTCATCAGCCTGTTCGACCTGATCAACCCGCTGCTGGCGAGCTGGCTGCCCACTGTGCCGAAGTTGAACATGGGCTTCTTCACGGTGATCGCCGCGCATTCGCTGTTCACCATGGCCCTGGTGATGGTGATCGTGCGCAGCCGTGTCGATTCCCTCGACAAGGCCCTGCTGGAAGCCTCGGCGGATCTGTACGCGCCACCGATGGACACCTTCTGGCGGGTGACCCTGCCGCAGATCAGCCCGGCGATCATGGCCGGGTTCCTGCTGGCGTTCACCTTCAGCTTCGACGATTTCATCATTGCCTTCTTCGTCGCCGGTTCCGAAACGACGTTGCCGATCTACATCTTTTCCTCCATCCGCCGCGGCGTGACGCCGGAGATCAACGCGATTTCCACGGTGATCATCTGCGTGTCGCTGGCCCTGCTGTTCACTTCCCGCCATCTGCAAAACCGCCGCACCGGCGTCCAGGAGTCGCACCATGCGTGATCAGCTCTACATCAACGGCGAATGGGTCAGCCCGGACCTGGGCGGCTATCTGGACGTGATCGATCCGGCCACCGAACAAGTCTTCCACCGGGTGGCAGCGGGGACTGAGGAAGATGTCGACCATGCCGTGCGCGCGGCGCGCTGGGCCTTCGACAACGGTTGGGGTCAGACCAGCGGCGCCGAGCGTGCGCAGTGGCTGGAGACATTGGCCGATGAACTGGAAGCCGGCAAACAGGCACTGGCGGAACTGGAAGTGCGCGACAACGGCAAACCGCTGCCCGAAGCCCAGTGGGACATCGGCGATGCCATTGCCTGCTTCCGTTACTACGCCGGTCTGGCCCGCGATCTGGACCAGCAACAGGATCAGCCGCTGGCCTTGTCGGACGAGCGTTTCCGCTGCCGCATCCGCCACGAGCCGATTGGCGTGGCCGGGCAGATCATCCCCTGGAACTACCCGCTGCTGATGGCCGCGTGGAAGGTGGCGCCAGCCTTGGCCGCCGGGGCCACGGTGGTGTTGAAACCGTCCGAGCTGACGCCGCTGACCGCCCTGGAACTGGCCGCCGCCGCCGATCGTATCGGCCTGCCTGCGGGGGTATTGAACCTGGTCACCGGCCTGGGCGCCGACGCCGGCAGCCCGCTCACCGAGCATCCGGGCGTGGACAAGCTGGCCTTCACCGGCAGCGTGCCCACCGGGGCGAAAATCATGTCGGCGGCAGCGCGGGACATCAAGAACGTCAGCCTGGAACTGGGTGGCAAGTCGGCCTTCATCGTCTTCGATGACGCCGATGTCGACGCCGCCGTGGAGTGGATTCTGTTCGGGATCTTCTGGAACCAGGGCCAGGTGTGCAGCGCCACATCACGCCTGCTGGTGCAGGAATCCATCGCCCCGCGCCTGATCGAACGGCTGGTGGAAGAAACTCGCAAGATCAGTATCGGCCCCGGTATGCAGCCCGGGGTTCTGCTGGGGCCGCTGGTCAGCCAGGGCCAGTACGACAAGGTGCTCGGTTTCATCGACCAAGGCCTGGCCAGTGGTGCCCGTTTGCTCACCGGCGGACGGCGACCGACGCATCTGGCTGAAGGGTATTTCATCGAGCCGGCGATCTTCGATGAGCCCGGCCACAGCAGCATTCTGTGGCGCGAAGAAGTGTTCGGCCCGGTGCTGTGCATCAAGCGTTTCAAGACCGAAGAGCAAGCCGTGCAAATGGCCAACGCCAGCCGCTTCGGCCTGGCCGCTGCCGTGATGAGCGCCGACCTGCAGCGCACCGCCCGGGTCGCCAACCAGCTGCGCGCCGGGATCGTCTGGGTCAACTGCTCGCAACCGACCTTCGTCGAAGCACCCTGGGGCGGCATGAAACACAGCGGCATCGGCCGGGAACTGGGGCAATGGGGGTTGCATAATTATCTGGAGGTCAAGCAGGTGACCGAGTACGTCAGTGACCAGCCGTGGGGGTGGTATTTGAAGTAAACAGGTCAACTGTGGGAGCGGGCTTGCTCGCGAAGGGGGCGGCACTTCCAAAAAGGATGGCACCTGACACGCCGCTTTCGCGGGCAAGCCCGCTCCCACAGGGATTGTGGCCAGCCGTGGGGTTGGCGTTCACTGAAGATCAGAATTGTGGGAGCGAGCCTGCTCGCGAAAGCGGAAGGTCAGTCGACATCTCTGTTGGATGTGCCGGCCTCTTCGCGAGCAGGCTCGCTCCCACAATGGATCGGCGGCGAGCACGGCATTGGCGTACATCCGTTCCCGCCATTTTTTTGCTGACCAGCAGGCTTGTGACTGCGGGCTAACAACAGGTAATTTGAACGGCCTGCCCTCCAAGCCACGCCGGAGTTGATCCATGCGCATCGCCTTGCTGTCCGACATGCACCTGTCCGTCAACGCGGTCCCGTTTCCTGCCGTGGAGGCCGATATTGTCGTGCTCGCCGGGGACATCGCGCGCCCCGCCAAGGCCATCGAGTGGGCCAGGGCGTGCCCGGTTCCGCTGCTGTACGTGGCGGGCAATCATGAGTTCTATGGCAGTGACCTGGTCTCCACCTACGAACAGTTGAACAGCCTGGCGCAAGGCACGCAGATCCACGTGCTGGAACGTTCGGAGTACGTCCACGACGGCGTGCGTTTTCTCGGTTGCACCTTGTGGTCTGACTATCGCCTGCTCGACAGCCCCGAGGATCGAGCGCTGGGTATCAACCTGGCGACTCAGCTGATCCGTGACTTCAGCCACATCAAGATCGCCCCCGACTTTCCCGACCTGTTCACGCCGGCCACTTCCCAACTGGTGTTTCTGCAGACGGTCGCCTGGCTGCAAGACTGCTTCGCCCGCGACAGCCGCACGCCCACGGTGGTGGTTTCCCATTTCGCCCCGACCCGCTCGAGCATCAGCCCGACCTTTGCCGGTTCGCCTATCAACTCGAGTTTTGTCTCGGACCTCGAAGCGCGGATCAAGGACTGGCAGCCGGCACTGTGGCTACATGGACACACCCATGGCAGTTTTGATTATCGAGTGGGCAATACCCGCGTGGTCTGCAACCCACGGGGCTATGCCAAGAACGGCATCAACGAAAACCCCGACTTCGATGATGCCTTCGTGATCGATCTGGATTTCTGAGGTAGCCCTCGAGTCAGCAGCACCGCGTATTGCATTTCCCCCGGCCAAAACGCGCTTCCTGACGTTCGCGGAAAAACATCTCATAACTCATCACTGGCTCACCCGGACGATTGCGGGCCATTTGTGCCACGTAGTTGTCGTACTCGGGAACGCCGACCATCAATCGGGCGCTCTGGCTGAACATTCTGGCGACCTGCTGCAGTTTGCCGAACATGGCGGATCTCTCTGTTGTCGTGGGACCTGGCCCATGAAACCGCGCTCATGTATCGGTATTGTGTCCGAATCGGGCGCCTTTGTATTTTCAAGTATCCAGGCACACGCCCGATGGACCGCCGGCAACCCGCTACACTTTCCTCGCTCCGCCGCTGCACCCGAGCGGCCACGACCACTGACTTCTGATCTGGAGGTATCCCATGAGCGACAGCAGCGAACTCACCACCTTTACCGGCTGGGCCGCCACGGCAGCAGGCGCACCACTGGAGCGATACAGCTACGATCCCGGTCCGTTGGGCAACGATGAGGTGGAAGTCGCCGTGGAGTATTGCGGCGTCTGCCACTCCGACCAGTCGCTGATCGACGACGATTGGGGTATCAGCCGCTACCCGTTCATTCCCGGCCATGAGGTGGTCGGCCGTATCGTGCGCATGGGCGCCCAGGTGCGTGGACTGGAAATGGGGCAACGGGTGGGCATCGGCTGGTACAAGGGCAGTTGCATGCATTGCACGTCCTGTATCGAAGGCTCGCATAACCTGTGCAGCACGGTGCAACCGACCATCATCGGCAGCAACGGCGGCTTTGCCGACCGCGTCCGCTCGCACTGGGCCTGGGCCCTGCCGATCCCGGCGGGGCTCGATCCGGCGATGGCCGGGCCGTTGTTCTGTGCCGGCTCGACCGTGTTCAACCCGCTGGTGGAATTCGGCATCAAGCCCACTGACCGGGTCGGCGTGGTGGGCATCGGCGGCCTTGGTCACCTGGCGCTGCGTTTTCTCAACGCCTGGGGCTGCGAAGTCACGGCATTCACCTCATCGCTGAGCAAGCAGGACGAAGCCAGGCGCCTGGGCGCACACAAGGTGGTCGCCTCGACCGACTCCGATGCGCTCAACGCCATTGCCGGCACCCTGGATTTTCTCCTGGTCACCGCCAACGCCAATCTCGACTGGACCGCCATGCTCGCCACCCTGCGCGGCAAGGGGCGCCTGCACTTTGTCGGCGTCGTGCCCGACGCCATTCCGGTGCACGTGTTCAACCTGATTCCCCAGCAAAAAACCATGTCTGCCTCACCGGTCGGTTCACCCGCCAACACCGCGGCCATGCTGGAATTCTGCGCCCGCCACCAGATCCTGCCGCAGGTCGAGATGTTTCCCATGAGCCGGATCAACGAGGCCATCGATCACTTGCGCAGCGGCAAGGCGCGCTACCGCGTGGTGCTGGACGCCAGCCAGTGACAGATGACGAACGATGAAGCCCCCTGTGGGAGCTGGCTTGCCTGCGATGGTCGTCAACGATAACGCGTGCGAACCGGATGAACGCGGTCCCCTGTAGGAGCTGGCTTGCCAGCGATGGTGGTCAACGATAACGCGTGCAATCTGGATAAACGCGGCGCACTGGAGTCCATCGCCAGCAGGCTGGCTCCTACAGGTTCCCGGGACTGGGTGAAGGCCCCGGTTTTGTCTTCAGGGATTGGCTACCTGCGCCGGCACCACTGCCATGTGCGGGTCGTTCCAGCTGAACCGATAGGCTTTGCCGGTTTCTGGCGGCTGGCATTTGCCGTTGTCGGCATCCACGCCCACGATCGACCAGTTCGCCCGTGAGTTTTCGCCCAGTTCACGGGCCGCTTCGGCTTTGAAACACTGGCTCAAAACATCATCCGGCACCAAGGCGTAGGCCTTGGGGTGTTCGCGCAGATACAGCGCGGCCTTCTCGATGGACGAATTATCCATGCCGAAATGCACGATCGGCTGGCGGGCGAACAACCAGTGCCCCTCCTCCCAGTTGACCAGCACCAGATCGGCGCTCTGGGTCATGCTCGCCGCCTGCGCCATCAGCACCTGATCGATGTTGGTGCCGTCCTTGAGCGGTTCGATGAAACCCCGGGCGAACCACAGCGCAAACCAGGTTGCCACCAGTGCCGGGAACACTTGACGCAAACGCGGGTGCTTTTTGAACCAGCGCTTGAGCAGCCACGGAATCAGCGGTGCGGCGACCAGCACCAGCCCGGGCAGCGCCGGGTAGATGTACAACTTGCGCTTGCCCGTGCTGATGCAGAAAAACAGCACCACCAGCACCACCCAACCGAGCAACACGAGGACCCGGCCGTCACGCTTTTGCAACTGACGGCGCCAGGCCGGCACCAGCCATGGCAGCACCAGCACCAACGGCAGCCAGTACTGCGGAATCACGTTGGTAAAGAAGTACCAGAACGGTTCGCGGTGATGCCACGCAGCGGCATAGCGGCCTGCGGTCTGGTGCAGGAGGATCTCCCGCGCATAGGCAATTTCATCGGCGCTGCCATTGAAGGCGATGGCTAATGCCAGGGGCAACAGCCAGATCGCAATCGCCGCGAGCATCACGGCCAACCCCAGCAACCACTTGCGGGCCTCGCCAGGCATGGCCACCACACCGGGCCAGTCCTTGCGCACCGCATAGGCGTAAGGGATCAGCAACAGCGCCGGCAAAAAACCCACGCCTTTGGTGATCACGCCAATGCCCATGGCCGCGCAGCCAGCGTAAAACCAGCGCCACGCCGGGCCGATCAGCAGGTGCCGCGCCAGACCGTAGAGGCCAAGCGAAGTGAACAGAATCAAAAAGCTGTCGATCTGGCCGGTGCGCAGGATGCTGTAGGTCTGGTAGGTCGCCAGGTACAGCAGCGCGGCGTTGCGCCCGATACGCTGGGTCCACAGGCGACGGCCCAGGTCATAGACCATCGCCGTGACCGTCACGGCCGAAAACAGTCCCGGCAGGTAGAGCGCGATGTTGGGCTTGCCGGTCAGCCAGGTGAAGAACGCCACCGTCCACATGAAAATCGGCGGTTTGTCGCCGTAGATCTCGGCGGCACGGTGCGGGATCAACCACGAGCCGTTCTGCAGCATCTCCAGGGCGACGCCGAGGAAGCGCTCCTCATCCACGTTCTGTGCCTGGCGTAGCCCCAGCCCCGCGCCGATCAACAACAGGGCAAGCAGCATCAGCCCCAGGCACTCGACCCGGGGCGACAACGATCTACGCATGGTTTATTCCTTCACGCTGCGGCTTTTGGCAATCAATTGCAGGTTGCGAAAATAGACGATGGAGCCAAAGGCCTGCCCGGCAATGAACACCGGATCCTGACGGTAGATGGCGTAGGCCAGCAGCAAGGAGCTGCCAACGATGCTCAGGTACCAGAAGCTGGTCGGGATCACGCTGCGCTTTTTGTACTCGCTGTACAGCCACTGCAGGACAAACCGCCCGGTAAAGGCGATCTGACCAACAAAACCGACCACCAGCCACAGGGTTTCACGGGTCAGCATCATCCTTCGAGCTCCTGGGCAATGGTGTTCAGCCGCGTGCGCTTGATCAGCCACCAGACACCGATCAGGTCAAGAATGCCGACCAGTGCGCGGTCGAGGTTGCCGTATTTCGAGACCCCGGCCGTGCGCGGCCGGTGGTTGACCGGGTGCACGATCATGCGCCCGTTGTGACGCTGGATCAGCGCCGGAATGAAGCGGTGCATGTGGTCGAAGTACGGCAGGCGCAGGAACGCCGCGCGCTCGATCAGCTTCAGGCCGCAACCGGTGTCCGGGGTGGCGTCCTTGAGCAGGCGGCGGCGCAGGTTGTTGGCGAACCGCGAGGCGTAGCGTTTGCTCGCAGTGTCGCGGCGATTGACCCGGTGCCCGGCGACCAGTTGCACATCGACCTTGCCTGGTTCGCCGCGCACCAGCGCCAGCATGCCGGGAATGTCCGCCGGGTCATTCTGGCCGTCGCCATCGAGGGTCGCCAGCCATTGCCCGCGGGCCTCGCGGGCGGCGTGATACAGCGAAGTGCTCTGCCCCAGCGACCGCTCGTGATGGAGGATGCGCAGGGTGTTCAAGCCATCGTGGCGGATCTGCCGCAGTTCCTGCAGGGTCGCATCGGTGCTGCCATCGTCGACGACGATGATTTCGTACGACTCATGGGCCAACGCCACGCGGATTTCCTCAAGCAGCGGTTTGAGGTTGTTCGCTTCGTTCTTGGCGGGAATCAGTACGGATACAAAAATGTCTTGGCTCATGGGGTCCCTCTCGCCTTTTATGATTTTTTCGAGATCAGAGGCGAACGCTTCAAATCCGGTAGAACTGCCGATACCACCGCACAAATTCTGCGACGCCGGTTTCCAGCGTCACCTGCGGGCTGAAGCCCACCCACTCGGCCAGTGCCGAGACATCGGCCCAGGTCTTGACCACATCACCGGCCTGCATCGGCAGGTAGTTGCGTCGGGCCTGCAGATGCAGGGCCGACTCCAGGCACTCGACGAAATCCAGCAACGCCACCGGTTTGCCACGCCCGATGTTGAAGAGCCGGTTGACGCCAGCGGCGCCGCCTTCCGGCACCGGAGGCTTTGGACGCAGTCGGGCGATGCCTTCGACAATGTCGTCGACGTAGGTAAAGTCGCGCGACATCTGGCCCTGGTTGTAAATGTCGATGGGCAGGCCTTTGAGGATGGCGTCGGTAAACTTGAACAGCGCCATGTCCGGGCGGCCCCACGGGCCGTAGACGGTAAAAAAGCGCAGGCCACTGGCTTTCAAGCCATACAAATGGCAGTAACTTTCGGCCAACAGTTCATTGGCACGCTTACTGGCGGCGTACAGCGATACGGGATGTTCGACAGGGTCCTCGACACTGAACGGCATCTTGCTGTTGGTGCCGTACACCGAACTGCTCGAGGCGTAGATCAGGTGCTCGGGGCGATGGTGCCGACAGGCTTCCAGCACATTGAGAAAACCCACCAGGTTCGACTGGGCATAGACATCCGGGTTGTCCAGCGAATATCGCACCCCGGCTTGCGCCGCCAGGTGCACCACCTCGGTAAAACCATGGTCGCGGAACAGGTCCATCAGGGCCGGTTTGTCGACGATGTCCAGTTTCCGGAAGCGAAAACCCGGCAAAGTCTCCAGCACCTTGAGACGTGCGTGCTTGAGTTCCACGTCGTAGTAGTCGTTGAGGTTGTCGATACCGACGACGTCCTGACCCTCGCGGCACAAGCGCTGGATCGTATGAAAACCGATGAAACCGGCGGCACCGGTGACCAGGACGGTCATGGCAGGCACGCCGTCGACAGCGCCTTGATCGGCGCGAGATTACTGATCCAGACCCTCATCCGCTGCATGTGTAGTTCCTGCTTATCGCGTCATTCGCGCACGGTTACGTTATGAAGCTTATAAAACAGAAACATTTCAGTTTCGATAACACCTCGCGCGACTTTAAAAAAAATAAAATATTTGGCCGAAATCACCGCTGCTATCTGGCCGATCCGTCATGGGGTTTGTAAAAGCGGAACAAGCCGATATCCACGGTCTTGATGTATTCCCTGGCCCAATCCGGCTTGACCGTACGGTCATGGAAATACAAGGCACCCTGGGTGCGATCCGGCAACTCCTTGTTCAGGGCCTTGCGCGCGATTTCCTTGGCCATCGCATACGGCACCTCCTCCTGGACCGAATCGGATTTTCCGTCACACCACCAGGAGAACTGACAGCTCTTGGTTTCCGATCCCTGCTTGACCACCTTGCACACCGTGTCCGGAAAGCCCTCGTGACCCAGGCGATTCATGACCACATTGGCCACCGCCTCCATGTCGGCAGCGTCCTTGCCCTTGGCTTCCCAGTAAATGGAACGGGCCAGGCACGTGATCGCATCGTCCAGCGGTGCGGCACCCGCCGGGTCAACGGCCTGGACCTCGGACTGGGTAATGGCTTCGACCTTGGGTTCCGTTGCGGGGTTTTTATTCTCGGCAGCCTTCTGTTCCAGCACCTCGGCCTTGTTCTCGGCCGATTCCTTTTTTTGCTCTTGATCCGTAGCCGATACCGGGCCGGCAAGCAGCGTGAGGGCAAGGCAGGTGGCGATCCAGTCGAGGCGCATGGTCGGTGTCACTCGGTGAGCGATTCGATTCAGTGTAGTAGTGAAATGATTTCGCTTACACCACTACACTCTGGATAAATCCGTTGTCCTGGATGGGTCAACTTCGCGCATCATGGGTGCCATCTGCTCAAGGGGGATTTTCATGGGATTCATCTCATCCGCAATGCGCCTGGCCGGTTTGTCACTGGGCCTGGTATGTGCCGCCAACGCCATGGCGGCGGACGAAGCGCAATTGATCGAATCGATCAACCTCTACCGCAGCCAACTGCAGCGCTGTGCCGGCCAGGTGTCATCGGAACTGCCGCCGCTGTCGGCCGACCCGCGCCTGGTGCTGAGCGCCCCGAGCATCGGTGATCTGCAACAGGCCATGGCCGCTGCCGGTTATCCGATGAAAAACGTGCAGGCCATCAGCCTGTCCGGACCTCGCGATGCAGCCGCGGCGATGAAGGCGATCCAGGAGAGTTTTTGCCAGATCGTCCTCGACCCGCAATTCGTAGATGTCGGCGTCTTCCGCCAGGACCGGCAATGGCGCATCGTGGTCGCTCGGCCATTGTTGAGCGCAAGCCTGGGCGACGCGCAGACCGAAGGCCAGAAGCTGCTCACCGAACTCAACGCCGCACGCACCCGCCCACGCCAGTGCGGCGCGCAATCCTTCGCCGCCGCGCCGCCGCTGGCCTGGAACGCCACACTGGCCAGCGCCGCCGAAGGCAACTCGCGCTCCATGGCCAACAACAACTACTTCGACCACAAGGACCGCGATGGCCGCACTCCGGGCGACCGCGCGGAACTGGCCGGCTACGACTTCCAGCAGATCGGCGAAAACATCGCCGCCGGGCAAGACACCGCGCACAAGGTGGTCGAAGGCTGGCTGACCAGCCCCGGCCACTGCGCCAACCTGATGAACCCGCAGTTCCGCGAACTGGGCGCGGCGTATGCGACCGATCCGAAGAGCGATGCGGGGATTTACTGGACGGCGATGTTTGGGGCGCAGTAAGAACTGAACCTGGCACGAACAATGTGGCGAGGGAGCTTGCTCCCGCTGGGCTGCGAAGCGGCCCCAAAAAAGGGCCTGCTGCGCAGTCCAGCGGGAGCAAGCTCCCTCGCCACAGGTAATTCATCACTCCTGTTATTTCCGTGTTTTTGCAACGTGCATCAGTGACTACTCATCCCCGCCGCCTGCATCAACCCCCGCAACCGCCCCCCCCCCACCCCCCCCCCCCGAAAACCACCCCCACCCGAAGAAAACCGCCCCCCCCCAGTGCGGGGGGGTAGG
>NZ_PYUK01000021.1:0-122078 GCF_003097365.1 Pseudomonas sp. B1(2018) | reverse complement strand
TATTGGCCAGCGGAAGGATATGGTTCGGCTTCCCGGCCTTGGCGAGCTCCTCGCTCTCACGCTTGTTGGACTGAACCGCATCCTCAATGAAAGGCGTCAGGTCGTGGTCCAGCCTGTAGCGAGCATTGGGAATGCCGGGGATGACCGCTTTTTCCGTCAAGGTTGGCGGAACAGCGTCACGACGTGGCAGACACGCTTGAAGAAACATGTCCAGAGTTGAGGCGCCAGGTCTGAGCGGGAATGGTTTCAAAGCGCGTCTCCAGCCCTTGCCGTCGTCAGCAAGCGCTCATCATCGCCGAGAGAGTCCCTACCCCTGGTGCTCGAGATGACCACACGCCAGCCCCGCCAGCGGCACTTCATTCGAACGCCGGGCTGCTCATTCTGCGCTCCTTTACCTGATAAAAAAACTCACTGGCCGCGCGCGCCAGGTTTTATGCGAAAGCCGTTGGACTCACCAGGTTAAGGGGCAGAGCGTAATATTCAACAAAGTCGGGTTGGAACGCCTGATGAAAGAACATGGTTTCAATAACCAGCAGAGAATGTATTAGAACTTCCAGCTCATGAGTGACAACCCACTACTAGAACAGGACGCGGTATTTATTGCTGGCGACATTCAGTGTTGCCATAACCCTGACAGAACGATCAGCGTAGAACTTCTGGATAATGCCGTCATATACACAGAGCACAACCCCTTCACCCGATACGTATGAACTACCGTTATCCACCAAATTCAAATTGTGCACGCCGTAACTACGAGTGATATCTGGCTTGAGCCTGTTGCAAATGGCCAGGTGATCAGGTTCGCCAGCATTGGCGATAAGGGGTGCAAGCAGGGTCAACAGGATGAGTGACTTTTTCACTTTGGCTCGCCTTGACGCACATTGAGTTTGAATCTGACAGGCTCGACATTCAGTAATACTGCAGACACAACAGGCACATGAATATACATTTCCACCCGGGTACCGGAGCAAGTGCAAGATACCCGTGATTAGCTACCTTAAAGTTCATGGCGGCGGATGGTAGTTTTGGCTTGACCACCTGTCAATATGCGATATCTGCTAGCTTTTTATGCAGCATCGGATTCCACCAAATGCAAAAACCGACTGTTTAACTATTGGAAAATCAATAATAAAACCGACAAGCCAACCAGGTTAATACTGAGTTTCCATCGTTAAGATCAGCGATATGCAAGGCACCCAGGTTATCTCGCGCTTGCATCCGGTCCGGTGGTGACGCTCAGCACCTGCCGCAGGTACTCACCGGACTTGCCCGAGTTCCTGGGCAAGTCCGATGAGAATGCCTTCGGGCCCCCGGATGTAGCACAGACGATACATCTCCTCGTACCGGACCACTTTGCCGACGAGCTCTGCGCCGTGTTTGTGGAGCCTGGCGAGTGTGTCGTCAATGTCTTCCACGGTGAACATGACTCGCAGGTAACCAAGCGCGTTCACCGGGGCGCGGCGGTGATCGGCGACCACGGGGGGTGCGAGGAATCGGGAAATTTCGAGCCGGCTGTGACCGTCCGGCGTGCGCATCATGGCAATCTCGACGCGCATGTCGCGCAATCCTGTGACGCCATCTGCCCAGTCGCCCTCGATGGGCGCGCGCCCCTCGAGCTCAAGGCCCAGTTCGGTGAAGAACTCAATGGCAGCGTCGATGTCTTCTACAACGATGCCGATGTTGTCCATGCGCTTGACGGTCATGCTGTCTCCCTGGCGCTTGAAGGGGCCCGTCGCCCGGCCTGAGGCATGCTCACGCCCTCAACCGGCGTGAGCATGCGTCGCTCACTCAGGTAAAGGCGAAGTCCGACTCGGTGATGGCGGCCTGTGGCACGCCGCTCAAGGTGATGGTTCCCACCCCCGGCTGGCCCGTGACGCTGATGACGGCCTCGCCGAACTGTTCTCCAACGGTAAGGTTAGCAAAGGTCAGACCACTGGCGCTCAGGTCGATCAGATCAATGCCGTCCTCGAAATCGGCGATGGTGTCCGTCCCCCAGAGGGCACCGAACTGGAACCTGTCCGCATCGAAGCCAGGTTCGAACTGGACGCTGCCGACCATGAAGTCATCCGCCGCGCTGCCCACCAGCCGGTCGTCCCCGGTGCCGCCAATCATGAAGGCGCCTGCGCTGCCCGATTGCAGTGTGTCGTTGCCTTCATTGCCCTCAAGGGTCGTCTGGAAGGCGAACGCGGCGCTGCTGCCGATCACCAGGTCGTTGCCGGCTCCGCCGAAGGCACTGCCGAAATCCTCGATGGTGAGCGTGTCGTTACCCTCGCCGCCAAACAGATTATCCAGGCCAGTGCCGCTGAGCAGCACGTCGTCACCCGTACCGCCATCGAGCAGGTCCTCTCCTGCCTGGCCGAACAACTGGTCGTTGCCACCGAGGCCGAAGATCTTGTCGTCGCCATCGGTGCCGACAATGATGTCGTTGCCATCGGTGCCCGCCGTGACGAACTCGGTATTGTTACCGAAGTCGCCCACCGTGAAGTTCTTGACGCCGAGGAAGTTCACCGTGAAGTCGGTGCTGTCGAGCCGGCCGTTGTCATCGTCGTCCGCTATCAGCCAGGTGTTGCCCTGGCGGACCGTGTAGAACAGGTCGGTGATGCCGTTGCCGCCGCCGACAAGTACTGCGCCAAGCTGTGGATTGAGCGTAACCTGGCCACGAAATACGAACTCATCGTTCAGCTCGAGCGTATCGCCGCCGGCCACACCTGCGCCCTGGAAGTCCTGGACCGTATCGAAGATCACGAAGGTCGAGCTCGGGTTGAACGAGCCAAGGAAGAACTCGAACTCGTCATTGCCGGCACCGCCGTTCAACTGGTCTGCCCCGGCGTCGCCTTCGAGCGCGTCGTCACCATTGCCGCCGAACAACTGGTCGTTGCCGGCATCACCGAACAGTTCGTCGTTGCCGTCCTCGCCGAAGATCTGGTCGTTACCCTCGCCGCCAAAGAAGTCGTCGTTACCGACACCACCGAACAACTGGTCGTTACCGGCATCGCCGTCGAGGGTATCGTTGCCGGCACCGCCATTGACGATATCAGTGCCGTTACCGCCGGAAAGCGTCGTGTCATTGCCGGCGCCACCATCAATGATGTCGTTGCCGTCGCCCCCGGTGATGAGGTCGCGGTCATCGCCACCGTTGAGGGTGTCATTGCCCAGCCCCCCGGTAAGCCGGTCGATTCCCGCGCCACCGTTGAGGATGTCGTTGCCGGCGCCGCCGTCGACGATGTCATTGCCGTTGCCGGCGTTCACCACGTCGTTGCCACCGAGCGCGAAGATTGTATCGGCGTCCGGGGTGCCGTTGATCACGTCATTGCCCTCGGTGCCACGTACAACGAAGGCCGTGGTGCCGAAATCGGCTCTTGTGAGGTTGTGCTGTCCCGTGAGTTGTACAGAGAAGTCACTGGCGTCGAGCACGCCATTGTCGTTGGAGTCCGCGAACAGCAGCGTGCTGGTGGCACCTACGGCATAGAACACCTCGGTAAAACCGTTGCCACCGAAACCGAGCGAAGCGCCCAGCGTCGGCACCGTGGGGCGAGCCCCCTCGAAAACCAGGCGGTTGCTCGCGGAGAGAAGCAGGTTGTCACCACCGGCAACGCCGGCCCCCTGGAAGTCGGTCACTGTGTCGCGGGCCAGGGAAGAGGATTCCACGCCACTGCCGACAAACCAGTTGAAAGCGTCATTATCCGCGCCCCCGGTCAGGGTATCGGCACCGACACTGCCCGTAAGACTGTCGAGTCCGGCGCCACCGCGAAGGAGATCATCGCCGTCACCACCGACGAGTTCATCGTTGCCATCCCCCCCTTCTATCGAGTCGTTGCCTCCTTCACCCAGGATAAAGTCGTCGCCACCCAGGCCGAAGATCTGATCAGCCTCCGGGTTGCCAAATATGAAGTCGCCTTGTTCAGTCCCATTGATAACAGCCATGGTACTACCCTCCATTAAAGGAAATGGTAAGCGTTAACTGCGTTACAGCGGGTTGAGGAAATTAGACAAACCCAAGGGGTCACAAGTGCGCCATTGGGCCTCGCCGTTTATCGCCAATGCAGACGGGTGTTCCGCAGTCTTCGCCCACCTTCCAATGCCGCTACATGGCTGGCTCGGGGGGTTGCGGGGCAGGAGGGTTTGAAAATCTGTTATCTCCGGCGAGCGGAGGAAACATTTTGAAATATAAAGGA
This sequence comes from Pseudomonas sp. B1(2018), assembly GCF_003097365.1. Classification (NCBI taxonomy): domain Bacteria; kingdom Pseudomonadati; phylum Pseudomonadota; class Gammaproteobacteria; order Pseudomonadales; family Pseudomonadaceae; genus Pseudomonas; species Pseudomonas sp. B1(2018). The sequence goes on along the minus strand of NZ_PYUK01000021.1, from coordinate 117,903 downwards.
TTTCCCCGGCGTGAACTTTGACAATAGTTCTAGCGCACACCTTTTTTACTCGACAGGCCCCCAAAGAAAAGCCTTGCGAACGAACACCGCCATTACGCAGTGGTCACAACATCTGATGGCATCGCAAATGACAGGTGATTAGGAGCCTGCTTCATACAAAAGCGACGCTTGAATTCACACATTTCAGGGTGCGCCGGATAACCTCAGCGGATTCAGTTCCTGCCAAATGCAGGCGCCTGCCGCTGCTCTCATCCAATGCTCCCTCAGCGGAGTATGCAAATGACTCAATCAATGCGGTTCTTCCTCTCGTTCTTCCTCGCCACTGCAACATTGGCATCGACCGGTTTCCTGAACACTGCAGGAGCGGCCACCGCCGAGGATCTGAATGCCGATGCCAAACAAGCCTTGCAATTGCTTTACAAGGCCCATCCTTTTGCCGAAAAAATCTCGCACGAAGCCAAAGCGGTGCTGGTTTTCCCGAAAATCATCAAGGCGGGCCTTGTGTTCGGTGGCAGCTACGGCGAAGGCGTCCTGATGAAAGGCGCCACAGTCGACAATTACTACAACTCCGTCAGCGGTTCATGGGGGCTGCAGGCCGGCGCCCAGTCGTACGGCTATGCGGTTTTCCTGATGACCGATAAAGCCGTGAAATACATAGCCGAAACCAAGGGCTGGGAAATCGGTGTGGGACCAACGGTTGTCGTGGTTGATGAAGGGGTTGCGAAGAACCTGTCCAGCTCGACGCTGAAGGACGACGCCTACGCGTTCATCTTCGACCAGCAAGGGTTGATGGCGGGGGTCAGTATCGAGGGAACGAAGATTTCCCTGATCAAGCGCTAGACTCAGGCGTTTGACTGGCCATCGGGAGCGTGATGGCGGCCTATGCCAATACTGGTGGGTTTTCCCATACAGGCTAGGCTGTCCTCACTCCTGGCGCACAGACGTAGCTGATGATGAGGGCTATCTGGACGAGCAAGCTGGAGGTTGCTGCCTCGACCATTCATTGATCCAGGTCTAAACATTGAATGATCGAATCCTGATAATGATTGATCAGTTTTTAGGTAGGCCTTAAATGACTTCACAGCTCTTCCAGGTTCACGGCCTCGTGAGTTTCACCCTTGCCATCCTCCTGCTTTTCCTCGGCAAAACCCTCGTCCAGCACAACGCCTTTCTCCGTCAATACTGCATCCCCGAATCGGTTGTCGGCGGTTTCGTCTGTGCGGCGGTGACGTCCCTGCTCTACTTCGGCCTGAATATCCAGGTCGAATTCGACCTGCAGGTTCGCGACACCCTGCTGCTCTATTTCTTCGCCGGCATTGGCTTGAAATCGGACATGCGTCAACTGCTCAAGGGTGGGCGCCCGTTGCTGATCCTGCTGGTACTCGCCGCCGTGTTCATTCTCCTGCAGAACTCGCTGGGCATGGGTGTGGCCCAGGCGTTCGGGCTGGATCCCAAGGCGGGCCTGATGGTGGGCTCCATTTCCCTCACGGGCGGCGTGGGCACCACCCTGGCCTGGGCACCGCTTTTCGTCGAGAAACTGGGCATCAGTAACGCCCATGAACTGGGCATCGCCAGCAACACCGTCGGCCTGATTGCCGCTTGTGTCATCGGCGGCCCTATCGCCAACCGACTGATACGTCGTTATCGACTGACGCCGTCCAGGGATGCGGAACTGGAAGTCGGCATACTCGAACAACAACCGAGCAAGGCGCTGGACTACTACGACGTGCTCTGGGCGTGGATGTGGCTCAACCTGACCCTGATGCTCGGCTATGGGCTCAACCTGCTGCTGGTCGATGCCGGCGTCACCCTGCCCAAATTTGTCAGCTGCCTGTTCGCGGGCATCGTCATTCACCACCTTGTGCTGGCCTTTGTGGGTGATAAACGCCTGAAAAGCTGGAGCGGCGCCAGCCTGGGTCTGTCGCTGATCTCCGATATCTGCCTGGGCATGTTTTTGACCATGGCCCTGATGGGGCTCCAGCTATGGCAGCTCAGCGGTGCGCTGTTGTTCATTCTGTGTGCGTTGACCCTGCAAATTCTGCTGACGGTCGCCTATACGTATTTTGTGGTCTTCCGCTTCATGGGGCGCGATTACGAAGCCAGCGTGATCGCTTCCGGATTCGGCGGGATCGCCCTCGGCTCCACGGCGACGGCGATCGTCAACATGTCGACCGTGACACAGAAGTACGGCGCGGCGCACCAGGCCTTCCTGATCGTGCCACTGGTGTGTGGTTTTTTCATTGACCTGGTCAATGCCGTGATCATCAGCCTGTTCAGTGGGCTTTAACGACCGCCCCTCGGTTCTCGAACGGCCAGGCACACAGGGAGCTGGGTCAGTGCTCTGTGTGCTTCTGCCCTGACCCTGGACGACCGCGAGGGTGTTAATGACTACGAAAGTGCTCGTGGGGACTGGGCAATACCCTGTCGTGCATCGCACTCAACCCTGCCGGGAATTCCAGCACTTCCATAACCCGGCTGTGACAGGACATCAGTTGCAGGTCCGCCTATAGAGAGGCGGTGAACCGGTGGCGCGGGACAAATCCGCGCTGCCGGCCTGCATGGAACTGCACTTCACTCAATATCCATGGGTATCGCAAAAGTTCTTTTGTTGTTCTGCATCGCCACGAATGTCTTGAACTGCTTGATATTCCCAAAAAAGAAAAGTTCACGAGTGAGCTGCTCATACTCAGTCATATCCTTGACGTTCAACACCAACAAAAAATCAAAGTCGCCCGTCACGTAATAAACCTGTTGCACTTGCGGGCAACTAACGAAGCGCTTTTTTATCTCATCCAGCAAGTCAAGTCGCTCATTCTCGAGCTTGACTTCGACAATAACGGTAATGGGGCGCCCTACAGCAGCTGGGTCCACGATACTGACGTTGTATTTTATTACACCTGCAGATTCCAATGCTGCGATTCTTCTATTGACCGCAGAGGGAGACAGGTTCACGCCTTCTGCCAATTCGCGCTGGGAAATCCGATTGTTCTCTTGAAGGAAGCTGAGGATTTTTCGGTCATAGGCATCAAGTTGCATCTTGAGTCTCCTTCGCTTGGGCGAACCCATTACAGCAGAAAAGCGCACTGAACGCTCATTCGTTGCGTAAAGCCCCTGCAATCTCGCACCGTCTCCCCCAACCTGCGCAACAAAATACTGAAAACGCAACGATGATGCATTTGACCACTCGATTTTCGAGCAATCGTGCGCATCCGGCGCATTAGCATCCTTCTATCCCACCTGCCTGTCAGGCAAGGGCTGCGCCTTCAACTGCAAAAAACAATAAGAGCGGAGAAAGCATGATCAAAGCTATCCCAACAGCAATCGCAGCTTTTAGTTTGGTACTGCCCCGCCACCTATCCGATGGGAGTTTCACGATGCATATTGTTCAAGAAAAGTGCACAGACCGAAGTGTCATGTTCAAAGCGGGTCGTCTTCTCGCCATTGGCGCGGCAAGTATTATCCTCAGCGCTACCCTTGGTATTACCAGCATGGCTAATGCGGCCAGCCTGGCAGAGATCAACAGTCGCGGCACACTCAATGTTGCAACGGAAGACAGCTATTATCCCTTTGAGTTTATCAAGGATGGTGAGTCCGACGGCTTTCACAAGGATGTTATCGCGGAGCTGCGCAAGTACGCAAAATTCAAGGTAAACCAGGACATTATGCCTTGGACCGGCCTGCTGGCCGGTGTCACATCCGGTAAATACGACGCAGCAATCACGGGTGCTGGCGTTACCGAGGAGCGGTTGGGAGCGTTTGATTTCGTTGCACCGGTCGCGCCCGAGGTCTCGTATTACATCAAGCGGGCAGATGACGACCGCATCAAGAATATCTCAAGCCTTTCGGGGATGACCGTGGGTGTACAGGCCGGTGGTGCCCAACTGGCACGATTGACGCAACTGGATGCAAAACTGAAAGCCTCCGGCGGAGCGATTGGCAAGATTGTGCAGTATCAATCTTACCCGGAGGCGTATGCCGACCTGGCTAATCATCGGCTGGACTACGTCGTCAACTCGATCGTGCCTGCCAACATGCTGGTGAAAGAGCGACCAAAAGTATTTGCCGTTGGCGAGGCCACTTCAAGCATGGGTTATATCGCTTGGCCAGTGGCCAAGGGGAACAAGGAACTACTCGACTATCTGAGTGGTTTTGTTAACCATTTGCGCGAAACCGGCAAACTCGCTGAGCTACAGAAGAAGTGGCTCGGACAATCTTTCGACAACCTGCCCCACGCCCCCATTACTTCCGGTGAACAATTTACACAACTGACGGCGAAATAATCCGATCGCATCCATCGTTGGCAAAAAAAACAATTGTCAACGATGGTCAGGTCGGCAACTTATTCTTTTTGGCTCGGTAGATAGCAAAGAGCCGAATGCTCGAAGGACGTACTCAATGGATAGCAGTGACTGGATCACTCTACTTTATGCTGGCTGGACGACCATTTGGGTTTCCGGCGTATCTATAGTGTTTGGCATTATCCTGGGGCTGGTTGTTGCGATGTTGCGAGCAGCAAAAATCCCTGTCGTCAGTCAGGCTCTCGCTGTGTATGTCAGCTTGATCAGGGCTACACCGATGGTCACCCTGGTTTTATTTTTGTTCGTAATAGCACCTTCCGCTGGTTGGGAAGTCGATGCGAGAGTTGTCGCCATTGCGGCGATGACGATCAATACCACCGCATTTAACGCCGAGATCTGGCGAAGCGCCCTGACGAGCTTCTCGCGTGAACAACTGGAGGCGGCCAAAGCAGCAGGCATGACCACGGGATTGACCCTGCGACGCATCATGCTTCCACAGATGCTGACGACAAGTCTTCCCGGGCTTGTAAATGAAATGTCTCTATTGGTCAAAAGCAGTCCGGCGATAGCGATGATTGGCATCGTGGATTTAACCCGGGTCACCAACCGGATTGCTGCTGTGACCTACGATCCGCTTCCGCCCATCCTCGCGGCAGGCCTTCTTTACATTTTGATCATTGGTGGCCTTGTTCGCTTCCAGCGGATCGCAGATTCGCGCGCCAAGCGCCTGGCCATGTAGGGGACCCCATGAACGGAATTAAAATGCTGTGGGACAACCTGGATGTGTTCTCGGTTGGCCTCCAGAACACACTCATACTCTTTTGCGTATCGGCCGTGTTTTCATTTCTGTTGGCCTGCTTCATCGCCTTCCTGTTAGAAGGACGGGACAATATTCCCAGACGGCTTGTACGTGGGGGATTGGATCTCATGCGGATGCTGCCGTTTCTGATCTTTTTATACCTGCTTTATTACGGCCTTCCTAACGTTGGCATCAGCATGGATGTCTGGTCGGCCGGATTCATTGCATTGATTACTTATCACGGCGCTTATTTCGCCGAGATCCTCCGTGCGGCGAGAACTTCGTTACCTTCTGGCCAGGCAGAAGCTGCATGCGCTCATGGTTTCATCAACGCCAAGATGTATTGGAGAATCTTACTGCCGCAAATGGTGATGCGTTCAGGTCCGCTGTTTGGCAACCAATTAGTCTGCCTGCTAAAGGACACCGCCTTTTTATCGATCATCACCCTGATGGATCTAACCGCCGCAGCATCTGCAGTTCAAGCTAAATACTTCGTTCCGCTACCACCCTTCATATTTGTGATTGTTCTGTATTGGTCCATCACATTGTGTGTAGAGGCGTTATTACGTCGCCTGGGCCGGCGCGCGCAGAAAAGAGGATTGGTAAATGAATAAGTCAGCTCCAGTCGTTGAAATACGTGACCTGCATAAACACTTCGCCGGTATCGAGGTTCTTCGCGGGATCAATCTCAACGTTGAACGAGGACAAACCGTCAGCGTTTTAGGCTCATCCGGCTCAGGTAAGTCCACGATGCTGCGCTGCATCAACTGGCTGGAGGTTCCTGACGGCGGTGAGATTTACATCGGCGGGGATCGCATGGGGGTCAAGAGCGGTGGGGTTAAACCCATGTCAAACCGCGAACTTTCAGCCATGCGCGCTCGAACCGCCATGGTGTTCCAAAGCTTCAATCTCTGGCCGCATCTCACGGTGCTCCAGAATGTTACCGAGGCCCCTGTTCATGTCATGGGTGTTAGCCGAAAGGATGCCAACGATCACGCCGTTGCGCTGCTGGAAAAAGTAGGCCTGTCCCACAAGCACGATGCCTACCCCTGGTCTTTGTCGGGTGGACAACGACAACGCGTGGCTATTGCCAGAGCCCTGGCGATGAACCCTGAAGTCATTTTGTTCGATGAGCCGACCTCTGCTCTCGATCCGGAGCTTGTCGGAGAAGTCCTTGCGGTGATGCGCTCGCTGGCCGAGGACGGTTTCACCATGGTCATCGTCACTCATGAAATGGAGTTTGCGCGCGCCGTATCAAATGAAGTGGTCTTCATTGAAAAAGGACAGATCATTGAACGGGCTGCACCGGAAAAATTCTTCACGAATTCAGACAGTGAACGCGTACGTCAGTTTTTAGGGCACTACAGAACGGCGAGCGCATGACTGACCATGCCACTCGCTGATATTGCACCCAAAGCAACGCTATCCGCGCCCATCCACACGCCACTTCTCAATGAGTTACAAGGAACCGGTATGTTATTCGTAAATCCTCGCGCCTCTCGTTGCCCTTATCCTGCCGACCTCAAGGACGTCATGAGCGTCGACTCAGCACATGAATCACGAGACTGGCTATCGAGCTGGGAGCATCTGAGCCAGGACGCAACGCCGCTGTGGGAGCTTCCCGGCATTGCAACGGAGCTTGGTGTCGCACGGTTTTGGGTCAAGGATGAATCGACACGCTCACCCTTGGCCAGCTTCAAGGCACTCGGTGCCCCCATCGCGTTGATCAGGCTGATTCTGCGTCTCATGCCCCAGGAGTCCTTCGACCCCAAAGGGCTTATTACCGGCAGGTATCGGGAACGCCTTCGTGACTTCACCGTTATCAGTGCCACCGACGGAAATCATGGCCGGGCCCTGGCTGCCGCCGCTCAAAGCGTCGGCTGCAAATGCGTCATCGTCTTGCACGCCAATGTGAGTGCCGAGCGCGAGGCTGCCATTGCGGCGTACGGTGCTCGCATTATCCGTATTGAGGGCAACTACGATGAGTCTGTCGCGCATACGGCCAAGGTTGCTGAACAGAATGGATGGCCCGTCGTCTCCGATACGTCATACGAAGGTTACGAGATTGTCCCTCGTGATGTGATGCAGGGTTACGGCACCATCGCCGCCGAACTGATAGAGCAAACCACGGGGGATACCGCGGCACCCTGCCCCTTTACCCACGTCTTCCTGCAGGGGGGCGTTGGCGGAATGGCCGCCGGGATCAGCAGCTATCTCTGGGAGATTTATCAAGACCAACGACCTGCATTCGTGATGGTCGAACCCCGGCAAGCCGATTGCCTTTATCAAAGCGCGGTTCAGGGTCGTCCTGCCAAAGCGACAGGCTCGGTAGATTCCGTCATGGCGGGTTTGGCCTGTGGTGAAACCTCTCCCCTCGCCTGGCGATTCCTGGAGCCGAGCATCGATTTCTTTTTGACCATTGCTGACCACGAAGCTGTAACCGCGATGCGCAAGCTCGCTCAAGGGAGCGCAAACGATATTCCCATCGTTGCCGGTGAGTCGGGGGTGGCCGGTCTGGCGGCTGTTCAACTACTGGTGCGCGATCCAGAAGCAGCCAGAAAAATCGGCCTCAACAGTGACTCTCGAATCCTGATCATCAGTACCGAAGGTGCTACTGCACCGACAGTGTACGAAAGCCTGGTGGGTGAATCCGACGAAGCAGTGATCGACCGCCAGCGCCAATGGCAGAAACAAAAACATCTGTGATTCGAAGAGAGAAGGAGCACCTCCAGTGATCAACCAAGACGAATTCCACGCACAGCTTGTGAGCTGGCGTCATCACTTGCACCAACACCCCGAGGTCGGCTTCGAAGAGCTGCAGACCTCAAACTACGTTGCCGATGCGCTCACCTCTATGGGCCTGGAAGTTCACCGAGGTATTGGTGGCACGGGGTTGGTCGCGAGTCTGAAAATCGGTGATAGCCCGGCGGTCGTAGGCTTGCGTGCCGATATGGATGCGCTGCATATCCATGAAGATGCGCCGGGTCGCGATCACGCCTCCGTATCCGCCGGGAAGATGCATGCCTGCGGCCACGACGGCCACATGACGATGATCCTCGGAGCCGCGCGGCTATTGACCGAAAGTCGCGATTTCAACGGCACCGTGCGTTTCATTTTCCAGCCCGCCGAAGAACACGGCTGTGGTGCAAAAGCGATGATCGCCGACGGTCTGTTCGAGCGTTTTCCTGTTGATGCGATCTACGGTGCTCATAACATGCCCGGGCTACCCGCTGGATCGATCGCGACTCGCTCAGGGGGGATCATGGCCAGTGAAGATAACTTCGTTATTCGAATCAAAGGCCAGGGGACCCATGCGGCACGACCTCACATGGGGGTTGACCCAATCGTCATTGCGGCTGAAGTGGTGTTGGCGTTGCAGACCATCATTTCCCGAAACCTCGACCCGAGCGTTCCGGCGGTGATTTCGTGCACAGAGTTCATCACTGATGGAATCCGCAATGCGATTCCAACCCATGTTGTGATCAAGGGCGACACTCGCAGTTATGCGCCCGACGTCCAGGCCATGCTGGAAACGCGGATGCGAGAAGTTGCAGAAGGTATTTGCAGGCTCCACGGCGCTTCCTGCGAATTCGAATACTCCCATGAGTTCGCACCGACGGTGAACTGGGCACAGTGCACCCCCATCGCTGTTGCTGCCGCGACAAAAATCGTTGGCGCAGACAAGGTGAATGCTGAAATCCAGCCGATGATGATCTCGGAGGATTTTGGTGCCTTCCTTCAAGTCGTGCCCGGTAATTTTGTGTTCATCGGCAACGGCGAAAAGGCGGATGAAGGGGGCATTCCCCTCCACAACGCCAAATACGATTTCAACGACAATGTACTGACCACCGGTGCGCACTATTTCGCTGAGGTGGCCCGCACTGCCCTGTCTGCGGGATAGGCAAGAAGAGGACAGCACTGTGAAGTGCTGTCCTTTCGTCAGGGTGAGACAGCGGATACCCCTTCAAAGTATCGAGCGTATGGTTCCACCTTCAATGCGCATGGCCATGCCGTTGAGCGCCGGCGATGCTGCCAGGTGCAGGACGCTGCAGGCCACCTCTTCGGGCTCGATCATGCGTCTGATCAGGGATGTCGGTTCGGTCTCGTCAAAATAGTCGTGTACCACCTGTTGCGCCGAGATGCCCTTCTCTTCTGCGATTTCCCGGTGATAGCGCTTGACCGCCTCGGTATAGGTAGGCCCGGGGAGTATCGAGTTCACGCGCACCGCAGTGCCCTTGGTCAACTCCGCCAAAGCTCTGGAGATACCCAGCAGACAGGTTTTCATCGCGCCATAGTGAACCATCCACGGCTGCGGCTTGACGGCGGACTCACTGCTGATAAAGACAATCGACCCATGTCCGCGATTGAGCATGTCCTTCATGACAAGGCGCGTCATGCGCACACCGCTCATGACATTGACGTTGAAGTAATGAAACCACTGGGCATCGTCTGTTTCGAAAAAATCCCTGACCTCGAATATCCCGACATTGTTGATCAGGAAGTCGATCGGGCCGGACTCCAGGGCCATGTTGACCAGGCGCTCCGCCGCCCCGTCCTGCGTCAGATCGGCAACCAGGCCCCTGCTGGAGTCGCCCAGTTCTTGCACAGCAGCATTCACTTCGTCTGCCAATAGCCCGCTAATGACAACCTTTGCACCTTCGAGGATGAAGCGTTGGGCGATGGCCTTGCCAATGCCTGTCGCCCCGCCTGTGATGAGTGCGGTTTTGCCAGTCAGTTGATAATCCATGAAAGCGGCCTTGTTTGTTGTTATGCGCAAAATCTTGCCCCAGGCTCGGGCTGAAGTCTTTCAAGGGTTGCAGAAGACTGCTTTAACAAAACTCTGAAAATGGGGGCTTGACCTGCTGTCATTAAGGTCTGAGATGCGGGCCAATCCTTTCCAACAGAAAATCGATAAAAACCCTGACGCGATGGGGCAGTTGCTGTCCCGGGCCGATAAACACCGCATGAATCGCCTCGGTTTCACCGCTGTTGAATGGCTCCAGCAGCGGTATCAAACGCCCCGACTCGATATCGGCATTAATATGGAAGCTCGCGAGTCGAGCGATACCCAATCCCGCCAGCGCAGACTGGCGCATGCTCTCGCCATCGCTGAGCAAGGCATTGCCTTTGGGTTCAATCTCGATGCGCTGGCCTTCGGCGTCGCGATAAACCCAGGCCTGCGAATGACGATGAAAACCAAAGCTCAGCCGATTATGTCGCTGCAGGTCATCCAGGGTTTTCGGCTGACCGTACCGTGCGATGTACGCCGGTGACGCCACCGTGATCATTCGGCTTTCGCCCAGTCGACGCTGAACCAGGCTCGACTCCTTCATCGGTCCGGTTCGTATCGCGACATCTGCGCGTCGTTCCAGTAGATCCACAACGGTATCGGTCAACTCCACGTTCAGGGTGATGTCCGGGTAAGCCGCCAGAAAATCAGGCAATTGCGGTAACAAGCAATGCAGGCCAAAAGGAAGGTTGGCATTGACCTGAATCAACCCGCTAGGTTTGGCCACATTGGCAATATCACGCTCGGCGGAGTCAATCAGCTCAAGTATCCGCAGGCACTCATTGTTGAATCGCTCGCCTTCGGCCGTGAGCTCGAGGCGTCGGGTGGAGCGATGAAGTAAACGCGCACCCAGCCGCGTTTCCAATCGGGCGATCAACTTGCTCACCGCCGAGGGTGACATGTGCAGTAGCCGGGCAGCCTCGGAAAAGGTGCCTGCGTTGACGACTCGGGTGAACACTTCCATTTCGCCAGAGCGGTTGATGTCTTTGAGATTTAGCATGAACTGTATTCACAGATACTTGTAGTTAGAGCAGTCTAGCTCACAAACGGACCCCATCGTATCGTGAAGAGATTCCTTAACCAGGAATGACCGCGCCTTTGTTTCAAGTAGAGGCCGGGCAAACTCAAGATGCGAAGGAGACAGAACATTGAAAATTTTCGTTACCGGTGTGACCGGTTACATCGGCGGTTCGATTGCCAAATACCTGGTAGATGCGGGTCATGAAGTCACTGGCCTGCTGCGTAATCCGGAACAGCGCAGTGCGCTGCTGGCACTGGGCATCACCCCTGTGCTCGGCACCCTGGATGACGCGTTCATTCTTAGCGAACAGGCGCGTGCTGCAGACGCGGTCGTGAATGCGGCCAATTCGGATCATCTGGCCTCGGTTCAAACCTTTATCAGCGCCCTGAGCGGTAGCGGAAAAGTGCTGCTGCATACCTCAGGCTCCAGTGTTGTGGGGGACGATGCTCGCGGTGCTTATGAGCGTGCCGAGATCTTCACCGACGAGACGCCATTCACCCCCATGGACATCCGCAAGGATCGGGTTCACATCAACCAGACCGTGCGGCGCGCAGGTGTCGAACAAGGTATCCGCAGCATCGTGTTTTGCCCGACCATGATCTACGGTGAATCATTGGGATTGCCGGCAAAAAGCGATCAACTGCCCAAGCTGTTCGCGCAATCGCGCAAATATGGCGCCGGGGCCTACATGGGTGCCGGAGTACATCGCTGGTCCAACGTGCACATTGAAGATCTGGCAGAGCTTTATCGCCTTGCAATCGAAAAGGCCCCATCGGCCTCGTTGTTCTTCGCCGAAAACGGCGAAGCATCGTTCCTCGAAATCGCTACGTCGATCAGCAAATCACTTGGCTTTGGCGGCGAGATTCAAAGCTGGCCGGCTGATGATGCCATCGCAAAACTTGGAGATTGGGCGCGTTTTGCCATCGGCTCCAACAGCCGCGTGCGGGCAGTCAATGCGCGTACTCTGCTTGGCTGGAAGCCAAAGCGCGAATCGATTTTGCAGTGGATCGAAAACAGCGGAGTTCAATGGTAGTAACCGCTGACTGTCGAGATTCTGAAAGCTCACTTCGGTGAGCTTTTTTATGGGCTGGCGAATGCTGTTTCCAGGCAAATCCCACCCATAAAAAAACGTGCAACCAGGGTGATCGTCAATGAAGACCCTCGTTGCACGCCAGGCCCATTAAGCCTAAAGGGGAAATTCGTTATGGCGTTACTGCCGGTCAGTCATGTGGGAGCGAACCTGCTCGCGAAAGCGATGTATGCGTCGAATCATCGGCGACTGACACACCATCGCGAGCAGGCTCGCCCCCACCCGATATCAAGGCTTAACCCAACATCTCCCGCGCCACGCTTTCGATGCCCGCCGCATCCAGCCGGTAATGCCGATAGAGGTGAGTCGGCGGCGCAATGAGGCTGTACTCGTCGTAAATCCCATGGCGTCGCACTTTGACGCCAATACCTTCTTCGGCGATGACTTCACACACGGCGCCACCCAGACCGCCAATGATGTTGTGTTCTTCAACGGTAAGAATGGACCGGCTGTTGCGCGCAGCCGTCAGTACCGCTTCACGGTCCAATGGCTTGATGGTGGTCATATCGATCACGCCTACCGAACGCCCGGCAGCATTCAAGGCTCGCGCCGCTTCAAGGGCGGGGTGAACCGTGGAGCCGGTCGCGATGATGGTCAGTTCATCGCCCGTCAGGTGCACGGTTGCCTTGCCAAAGACAAAGTCCGGAACGGTTTCATACACCACCGGATCACGCCCGCGCTGGATGCGGAAGTAGATCGGTTGCGGGTAGTTGGCCGAAGCCAGGATCGCCGCCTTGAGCTGATTGCCATCGGCTGGAGCAACCACCGTGATATCGGCAATCGAACGCATGATCGCCAGGTCCTCGGTGGCGTGGTGCGAGGTGCCGTAGAAGCCCAGTGAAATCCCGGCGTGGTGGCCGATCAGGCGCACCGGCAAGGCTGAATACGCGACGTCCATACGGATCTGCTCGCAGCACAGCAATGGCAGGAAGGACGCAAAGGTCGCTACGAACGGCTTCATGCCTACTGCGGCCATCCCGGCCGCGGCAGATACCATGTTCTGTTCGGAAATACCGAACTGCACGAATTTCTCTGGATGCAGTTCGGCAAATTTAGAAAGGCCGTTGGAGTACTGAAGGTCGGCGGTTCCGGCAACGATTGGCTCGCCCCGTTCGACCAGTTCGATCAGGGCATCCGACAAGGCATTCAAGCTCGGTGTCTGGCTGTTCAGTTCCCGGTACTGCCAGGAGTTGTTCGACAGAGGTGCGGTATTCATGAGTTAGATCACCTTGCTTTTAATTTCGTCGATAGCACGTTGCGCATCTTCGGGATCGAGATACCCCAGGTGCCAACCCGGCTCGGTTTCCATGTAGGAAACCCCTTTGCCTTTGACCGTGTTGGCGATGACGCACACCGGCTGCGTGCGCGTCGTGTCGGCTTTGAGGCGTCGCAACAGGCTGGTGACTGCAGCGAGATCATGGCCATCCACCACGTGGGTCTCCCAACCGAAAGCAATCCACTTGTCCGCCAACGGCTCGATACCGATGACGTCATCGACATTACCGTCGAGCTGATAGCCATTGCGGTCGATGATCGCCACCAGGTTTGCAGTCTTGTGGTGGGCCGCCGACAGTGCCGCCTCCCACACTTGCCCTTCCTGCATTTCCCCGTCGCCGAGCATCACGTAAGTGGTGAACGACTTGCCCAGCATCCGCCCTGCCAGGGCCATGCCCAAGCCGCCGGACAGGGCATGACCGATGGAACCGGAAGAGAAATCCACACCGGGGACTTTGCGCATATCAGGGTGGTCGCCCAGGGGATTACCGAGACGCGTGTAGTTGTCGAGGATTTCTTTGGCGAAGAAGCCCCACTCCACCAACACTGGAAACAACCCGACGGCCGCATGCCCCTTACCCATCATGAAACGGTCACGGTCGGGCCATTTTGGCTCGGCGAACCGCAGGTCCATCACGTCGTAATACAACGCGGCGAACAACTCGGCGGCGGAGAACACTGAGGTGTAGTGGCCGACCTTGGCGATCTCGATCAGCCGGATGGTTTCCAGGCGAATGAACTGGGCTTTCTCTCGCAGTCGAGACAATTCGTTCTCGGTCAGTTCAAAAGCGTGATCCGCGCTTTCGCGGAAATTCGTCAAATCAGTCATATGTCGTGTCCAGGCGCAATACCAGAGTTTCGGCCGCATCCGCGACGCGGCCGCACATAAGCCCAGCGCAATCGGGCGATTACTGCGCTTTCAAGCGTGGCGTCATGTAGTCGTTGAGGCGCGGCATGACCTGCTGCGCGGTCAGCTGCATCGAGCGCCGCCACAGCGCTTCGTCGTCCCACTCGTGGAAGGTGGTCATCAAGGTGCCGAACGGCCCGGTCTGCTCACTGAACGCGACCAGTTGCTCGGTGACGGAATTGACGTCGCCGTAAATCACCATTTCCTTGATGCAGTGGTCGACCGTCACTTCCTCGTCGGTCATGTCGGGGCGGGTCTTGAAGATCTTGGTGTAATGGTTGGTGGCCAGGTTATCGATCATGTAGTCGAAGTAGCGCCGCAGCGTGCAGCTCTCTTGCGCCAGATAGTCTTCGGCCTGGGCCTGGGAGTCGGCAACGAACACCGAACGGGCCACTCGCCAATTATTGGCATCGGCCTTGATCCCGGCACTTTCCGCGCCCTGACAGTAAGCCAGCCAATGGGAAGCCACTGTTGCCGTCGGGTTGAAGTTGGCGGACATCAGGTCCCAATCCCTGGCGCCCGCAAGTTTTGCGGTGCCGGAAAACGGACTCATGGCCGTGGTTGCCACCCGAGGAAACGGCTTCTGGAAAGGCGTCGGCATGTAGCCGATCTCCAGTTCGTGGTGCACCGATTCCTTGAGGCTGACCTGGTAGTGCTGCGAGGAAAAATCATAGGGCGCGCCCGAGTTCCAGATCGCACGGATCATCTCGTAGCACTCCACCATCATCTGCCCACGGTCCTTGCCGTTGCTGCCGTACACCTCGAAGTCGGAAGCCAGCCCGCCCGGGCCGATGCCCATGATGAAACGCCCCTTGGACATGTGGTCGAACATCGCGGCATCGGCGGCGATTCGCGCCGGGAAATGGTGCGGAAGATTCAGCACTCCGGTGCACAGTTTCATGCGTTGGGTCAGCGGAATCAGGGTGGACAGAAATTGCAGCGCATTGGTAATCGGCTCGGTGCGCTGTGAGGTATGTTCACCGACCCAAAGCTCATCAAAACCGACGCTGTCGGCATGGACGGCACACGCGATGTCCTGATCGTACATCTCGTGATAGTCCCAGCCCTTGTGATGAAGTGGCTGCATGAACATGGCGAGTTTCATGTCGTTCTCCTGCTGTTTTCAGTGACCGGTGCACTGCGAAACTGTTTTCGCTGCACACCGTTTTCATGACGAGCGCTCGTTTCGCAGGCGTGCCAGTGCCCGCGCTGCAAGTCGCAACGTTCAAGGAATGGGTTAAATATCCGGGGCGATTGACGCGTGACTTCAGCGCGTACAACTCACCCTCAAATGCTTTGTTTGTGCTTCAACTTCCGTGCAGCAACCAGCCGCCGTCCACCAGCAAATCGATGCCCGTCACATAGGACGACAGCGGCGAAACCAGGAACAGCACGGCATCGGCGATCTCCCAGGGCTCGGCCGCCCGCCCCAAACCGATGTTGCCCAGCACGTTGTTCTGCCGGTGCTGTTCGAGCAGTTCCGGCTCCAGGTTGCCCGGCGTCGCGGTCAAGCCCGGAGAGATCGAATTGACCCGAATGTTGAAGGCACTCAAGTCCTTCGCCAGGCTCCGGGTCATGGCCAGAACCGCGCCCTTTGAAGCGTCATAGGTGCAGTGATTGGCCATGGGTCGGTGAGCGCAAATCGACGACAGATTGACGATCGCCCCGGCGCTTTTCTGCCGGCGCATTTGTCGTTGTACGGCCTGAGCGCCCAGAAACACCGCCCGCGTATTGATCGCGTGGACTGCGTCCCAGAAACCCGCATCGATGTCATCAACCGCCTGGAGCGGGTAGACGCCAGCGTTATTGACCCAGATATCCAGGCCACCGAAACGCTCGATCGCGGTGTCCGCCAACCCTTGAATGTCACTCGGACGACTGACATCGGTGGCGTGAAAGTCCACGGCGAAACCGGCCTCGATCAGTTCGCCGCTGCGCTCCGGCGCCAGACTGCCGATCAGTACATTGGCCCCTGCTTCGGCCAGGCGCCGACTGATGGCGAAGCCGATGCCGTTGCTGCCGCCGGTGACGACGGCGGTTTTTCCGGACAAATCCAGCAGTTCGGCAAAGGGCCGATACGGCAGTGCCTGGTACGGGTTCGACATGTTTGATCCTCCTCGATTAATGCCCGTCATCAAGCGGTGGCCAGGGTCATGATGCTGTCGGGGGCAATCTGCGGCCGATGCAGAATGCCCTGGGAACAGCCGCGCGCCATGACCATGACCCGATGGGACAGACCGATGACTTCCTCCAGGTCGGAACTGACGACAATCACTGACACCCCGGTTTTAGCCAGATTGATGATCAGTTCGTAAATCGCCGCGCGTGCGCCCATGTCGATGCCTCGGGTCGGCTCATCGAGGATGATGACTTTCGGATTGCGCGCGATCCATTTGGCGATCACCACTTTCTGCTGGTTGCCGCCGGACAACTTGTCGAGCATCTGCCCCGCCACGCCCTTGATCCCCAGCGTCGCAATGCGTTCACGAGCGAATGCCGCTACCCGGTGATTGGCCATGACGCCGCAAGAGCTGAGACTGTCCAGATTGCAGTAGGCCAGGTTCTCGGCAATCGTCTGGCTCAGCACCACGCCTTCGGATTTACGGTCCTCCGGGATCAGCACGACACCGGCATGGATCGCCGCCAGCACGTTATTGGCCGGCAGTGTCCGATCCCCAAGCATCACCCTGCCCTGGCTCAACGCACTCAACCCGGCGATCGCCTGAACCAGCTCCGTTCGACCGGCGCCGACGATACCGGCAATGCCGAAAATCTCCCCGGCCTTCACTGAAAATGACACATCGTGAAAGCGCCCCGCCTTGTCCGACAGATGCTCGACGCTCAATACCGACGCATCCCCTGGGGTCGGCAACTCCGGAAACAAACGGTCGATCGGGCGCCCCACCATCTGCGACACCAGGACGCCGACATCGGCCGCTCCGCTGTCGTGACGAGCGATCAGGTGACCATCGCGCATGACCACGACCTTATCGGCGATCCGCGCGATCTCATCCATGCGATGACTGATGTAGATGAAGGACACGCCCTCCTTCTTCAGTTCCTCGATCTGTTTGAACAGCAGGTCGGTTTCGTCCTTGCCCAGGGCTGCGGTCGGCTCGTCGAGAATCAACAGACGCGAGTTGAGCGTCAGGGCCCGGGCGATTTCCACCAACTGCTGGGCGGCGATTTTCAGTTGCCGCACCGGTGTATCCGGCGAGATATCCAGACCCAGGCGCCGCAGTTGCGTCTCTGTTTCACGGAACATCTTCTTGCGGTCGATGAGGCCGTCGCGGGTCGGCAGATGACCGAGGAAAACGTTCTCCGCCACGCTCAGGTCAGGCAGCAGGTGGACTTCCTGATGGATCATGTTGATCCCCAGCGCCATCGCAGCCCCCGGTCCACTCGGTGCATAGGGTTCACCGGCCAGGAACATCGTGCCTTTGGACGGCGTCAGTGCGCCGGCGACGATGGAGGAAAAGGTCGATTTACCCGCGCCGTTTTCCCCCAGCAATGCCACTACTTCTCCATAGCCGATATCCAGGCTGATATCTTCCAGCACCCTGACCGAGTTGAATGACTTGCCGATATTGCTTGCACGGAACAACGGCGCCTGGGTGGTATTGATCGCACTCATGACTTGCCCTCCCTTCACCGGTCTCAAGGATGCTGCTCAAGGAAGGTTGCTGCGTTTTCCCGGGTGGTGACGAAGGCCGGCAACAGCTGAGTCTTGGTGACCGGTTTGCCTTGCTGCAGATCGACCGCGGTACGCAACGCGGTACGACCCATTTCCACGGCTTGTTGCGTGATGGTCATGTCCAGTTTTCCATCGCGAATCGCTTCCAGGGCAGATGGCAAACCGTCATAACCGAACACCCAGACCTTGTGATCGATGTTGGCCACCTTTACCGCCTGAGCCGCACCGAGCGCCGGCGCATCGGAACGTCCGATGAACACGTTGATCTTCGGGTTCTTTTGCAGCATGTCCTGGGCGACCTTGAAGCCGTTGTCCTGCAGCCAGTCAGTCGGTTTGCGGTCGATGATCTTCATCTCCGGGGCCTCGGACAGCACCGCATCCAGGCCTTTGGCCCGAGCGACTTCAGTGGAATCGCCAAGAGTCCCTTGCAGCAGGCCGATTTCAGCCTTGCCGCCCGTCAACTTGATCATTTGCCGGGCCAGTTCGCCCGCCGCGGCCAGGTTGTCGGTAGAGATGTAGGCATCGCATTCGACGTTTTTCGGAAAGTTGTCAATGCAGATCACCGGCACACCCTGCTGTCGCGCCAGGCGCACAGGCACGGCCGAAGCAGCGCTACCGGTGGCGGTGTAGAGCAGCACATCGATGCCTTTGCTCAACATGTCCTGAATCTGACTGACCTGGCGCGCGGGATCGGCCTGTGCATCGGCCACCAGCACATTCTTGATGCCGAGGGTCTTGGCTTGCTCCATGACACCGTCTCGAACCATCAGGTAGAACACCCATTGCAGGCTCGGGATCGACATCCCCACGGTGATTTCGTCCGTCGGTTTGCTTTGAGCGTAAGCACCGGCCGACATCAGGCAACCCAGCAATGGCAACCACAGAAAACGAAGCGAAAAAGCAGACAGGTTCATGTTTTTTACCTTTTTATTGTGCGTGGAACGAGGCGGGTGTTGGCCAATGACCCGGGTTCAGTCGGCCTTGCGCTTGAGCAAGTCGAGCATCACCGCGAAAGCGATCACCGCGCCGATGACCACTTGCTGGACGAAGGGAGAAATACCGGCCAGGTTCAGGCCGTTGCGCAAAACGCCGATGATCAATACGCCGATGATCGTGCCGACCACACTCCCCGCACCGCCCTTGAGGCTGCCACCGCCGATCACCACGGCAGCGATCACATCCAGTTCGTATCCGACACCCGCGCCGGCACCGGCGGTGTCCAGACGGGAGGTCATGATGATGCCGCCCAGTGCCGCACAGATGCCGGAGATGATGTACACCGCGCTGGTGTAACCCTTGACCCGGATACCCGCGAGCTTGGCGACCTTGCTGCTACCGCCGATGGCATACAGGCTGCGACCGGGCACCGTGAACTTGAGAACGAACCAGAACACCAGCGCCAGCACCACGAAACAGCTCACGGTGAGTGACAGCACGCCGCCATAGCGAATAACCGAGAGGTTGCTGAACCACTCCGGAAATCCGCTGACTTGCGCGCCGTCCGTGACCATATAGGCCAGGCCACGTGCTATGGACATCATCGCCAGCGTCGCAATGAATGATGGCAGGCCAGCCCGAACCACCAGCAAGGCCGTGGTCGACCCACACGCTGCACCAACGGCTATCGCTCCGAGCATGGCCGCCCACATCGGCAGGCCGAGAACCTGTTCGAGCCAGCTCATGACCATGATCGCTACCGCCAGCACTGCACCCACCGACAGATCGATGCCACCGATGAGAATCACCAGCGTCATGCCCAGCGCCATGATGCCCAGCACCGTCACTTGATCCAGCACATTGAGCAGGTTGCTCAAGGTCAGAAAACTATCGGTAAAAAAGGTCAATACTGCACATAACAATAAAAGCCCGACCATCGGCCCCGCCACACTGTTATCCAGTCCGACCCACTTTGGAACCGACCCGGGCAGTCTTGTTTTTGCCAACAACTGATTATTCATACCCACATCCACTTCTTATGTAATTGTTATAAGATCGAGCAGTACGCGCCAACTACAAATTAACGACCCAACTCCCTGTAACGCCCCTCCATATAAAGAAGTGGCTCGTCCAGTGGCTGCGTGATGACATAAATGACGTTGCCGATAATCACCGTGTGCGTGCCGTGTTCAATCTCCTGCACTACTTCGCAAAAGATCGCAGCCTGGGCGTCGGCCAAGTAACGAATACCGTGAACACCCGTGCGCCAGTCACCCTCGACAAAACGTCGTTCGCGCAGATCGGGCTGGCTGAATATTTTGCAGATCGGTTCGTGCTGACTTTGCAGCATGTTCACGCAGAACAGCCCGGAACGCTTGATGATCGGTGAGGCACTTGCGCTGCGATTGACACAGATCAGGGCCGACGCAGGGTCCATCGACACCGAGGAAAAGGCAGTCGCAGCCAGGCCGTGGGGCTGACCATCGTCATCAAGTGTGGTGATCAGGGTTATAGAAGAGGCAAAGCGTCCCATTGCCAATTTGAACTGACCGGCCAGGTCTATCGAAGGGGCGGCCTCTTGATATTGAACGCGCATAGCATAAACCCTCTTTTTATTGTGACTCACAGGCACTGGCTAGCATTATTAACAATCAACCGGACTTTTCTATTCGATTTTAGGAAATTGACTCTTCACTAAAGCTGAAAGATGAACCAAACAACAAACACATTTGAATTCGTTTCACAGACACCCTCAAACCCCTATTCCAAAGCGCTTGCGAACTTATTCACCTTGTCCGTCGACTCTTTGACCAGATGGTTTTTACTGAATAATTGGCTGATACTTTGACAGCAATAAAAAGCAACTTTCACGAGGCGAAATCCCCATGGTCGATCGATTGCAGGACATGCGGCTGTTTCGCCTTGTCGTTCAGACAGGTTCACTTTCAACGGCGGGTCGGCAAATGGGCCTGTCGCCCGCGGCCATGAGTGGTCGACTCAAGGCGATGGAGGACTTCTATGGATTGCGCTTGCTCAAGCGCAACACCCGAAGCTTGAGCCCTACCGCCGAAGGGCAGTTGCTGTTTGAAAATGCCCAGAGAATTCTCGAGGAGGTCGACACCCTCGACAGCATCATCAAAAACGGCCACAGCGATTTGCTGGGCACTATTGGCCTGACGTGCCCTACCGATCTGGGTCGGCAGTGGATCAGCCAACTGGTCGATAGCTTCATCAGCGAAAATCCCCATATCCGCATTCGCCTTTTTCTCACTGACCGCGTACTGGACTTTGTCGAGTCCGGCTCGGACATTGCGATCAGGTTCGGCGACCTTCCGGACAGCACACTTATCGCGCGCTCCCTTGGAGTGGACCGGCACATAGTTTGCTGTTCTCCGCAGTATCTTGAGCAGCACGGCGCGCCGCTCAACCCTGAAGACCTGCAGCATCACAACTGCCTGGTACACCTGAGTGCAGACTTCACACTTGATCGATGGAAATTCATGGATAAAGGCGTGCCGACCACCATTCAGGTCAAGGGCAATCGGCTGGCCAACGACGGTTTCACCTTGCGCCAATGGGGCGTTCAAGGCTTGGGGATCATCTGGAAGTCAGCCTGGGAGGTGGCGGACGACATACAAGCCAAACGGTTGGTCCCGCTGCTTGAAGACTATCAATGCCCCAGCACCGGGTTTCACCTGCTGACCGAGGGTGGAAAAAAGCTGCCGTTACGGGTCAAGACCTTCGTCGATTTTGCCGTGCAGTACTTCAAGAAACTCGACACGCCGTCCCGATACAGCCTGCCCTCCCCCTGACAAGACCTGCTCAAGACATCGGCCTTGATCTGACGAACAGAGCACTGTTGGAGCCACCGTTGGAGTCCACAGGCGTAAGGCTTCGCGATACAGCGAAGCCACAGTTCCATCTCAAAATCCTTCGACCGGCACCACTTCGGCCAGGTCAGCACATCCGGGCTATTTGAAAACCGGCACGCTGCCTGAGCCGTCGGGCTTTTTCAGATACTCACGCAACCGGGCGCCAATCTCGGCGATTTTCGCCTCCCCCGCCCGCAAGGCTTGCGGATTGGTATGCACCGAGTAGTTGCCAAGTGCCAGGTCATAGGGATGGGGTAACGCCGAGCCGATCACGAAGACCGTGTCCTTGTGCATGGCCTTGAGCGTGACGGCACCGCTACCGGGTTCGAAGATCACCATTTCTCCCGCCATGACCACCCCGGGCTCGCCAAGGGATCCGCGGCTGACGCTCAACCACAACGACTCATGACCATCGGGCGGCACATAGCGCCAGGATTCCCCGGCACGCAGCGTGACCAGCAGATAATTGATGCCGGCGGGAGCGCGGACCGGACTTTGAACGCCCTGATAGGTGCCGAGAATCACCCGCGCCGGCCCCACTTCGGGCATCGCGCTCGACTCCAGGTACTGGCTGTCGACACTGGCGTTTTCCAACGCTGGCGGCAGCGCGACCCACAATTGAAAGCCCTGGATCCGTTTCGATGTCCCCATCGACATTTCCTTGCCGTGCCAGACCCCGCCTCCGGCCCGCATCCACTCGACACCGCCGTAGTCGATCATGCCCTTGCCCGAATCCGCATCCTCGAAGCGCAGGTTGCCTTCAGTAATGACGGTGACGGTGGCGATGCCCGAGTGCGGATGCATGGGCATGCCGTTGATGAACGAGCTCTCACCTTCGAACAGGTCCAGGAACACAAACGGCTTGATCAGCTGGCCGAGATCACCCGGGCTCATCAATCGGACAATAGCGCCATGCCCGCTGCCTGTGGTGCGGTAGCTGATTGCCCGATAGGAGTCGGTTTCACGCGCAGTGCCCGGAGCAACCGCGTTGTAAGGCTGTGGCAGAACATTCATCAGGATCACTCTAGACAGGAGGCCTCGCGGCCCGATACCCCAGACAATAGAGCGAGGCCGATTACTTGATTAGCCGGTACAATTGGATTGCACTCGTCCACCCATGTCAGGAATGACCGGCCCATGCTCGACCTCAACGACATCGCGATGTTTGTCCAGGTGGTCCGCTGCGGCAGCTTTGCCGAGGCGGCGCGCCGGCTGGGCATGCCGCCCAATACCCTGAGTCGCCGCATCCAGCAGCTCGAAGCGCACCTCGGCACACGGCTGCTGCAACGCTCGACCCGCAAGCTCACGCTCACCAGTGCCGGCCAAGGCTTTCACGAGCGTTGCGTGGGCGCCGTCGATGGACTGCTCGAAGCGGGACAAGCGTTGATGACCGGCAGCAACGAACCCAGCGGGCTGGTACGCGTGGCGGCTCCCGCTGACTTTTTCGACTTTTTCCAGATGGAGTGGGTGAGCGGGTTTCTGGCCGCGCACCCGCGTGTGCGGCTCGATTTCGTGCTCAGCGACGCGAAGGCCGACCTGATCGCAGAACAGATCGATGTCGCCTTTCGCGGCGGCCCCTTGCGCGATTCCGGCTTTGTCGGGCGCCAGATCCTTGATCCGCGCAGCGTCGGCATGGTGGCCAGTCCGGCCTACCTCGCGGCGCGTGGCGCCCCCCGCACCTTGCAGGACCTGGCGGACCACGACTGTGTGATCTCCGCACAGCCGGGCGGTCACGCCACCTGGCGCCTGGTCGGTCCCGAGGGCGAGGAAGAAGTGCAGGTTGCCGGGCGCTTCAGCGGCAATACCGCCCAGGCATTGCGCAAAGCCGCCGTGGCCGGGCTCGGCATCGCGTTGCTGCCGCCCGTAATGGCCAGGCTGGAGGTAGAGACCGGCACACTGATCCCGGTGCTGCCGCAATACCAGCCCAAAGGCTATGGCCTGAACGTGCTGTATCCGAGCCGCCGCCAGCTGCCGCTGGCGGTATCGGCATTCATCGGGCTGGTGATCCGGAAGATGAATACGGCAGACTCACCGCAGGTGCCTCGGTAACCACCCCCGTTACTGGCACCCCATGGATCTGAACCGCGGGAGCACCTAGACTTTGTGCACCCCTGCCCTCCTCGTCGATTGTTGAACGGGTCCCATGACTGAGCATGCCAAGTACCATCACGTGTCCGAAGTACCAGGCCTGGTCTTGGGTTCTGCACGCTTTGCGGATGTCGGCTTCGACCGCCATTACCACCTCGATTTCCACATTGGCTTTGTCACCGAAGGCATCCAGCGTCATCGTTCGAAAGGCGAGTCGTTTCTTTTGGGGCCGGGACGTATTGCCCTGATGCCGCCGGGTGAAATTCACGATGGTGCGTCCGAAGGCGGCGGCGCCTATACGCTCAAGACGTTCCGTCTGTCCCAGGCACTGATCGCGGACATGACCGAGGAGATCAGCGGTCAACCGAAGGAGCTTGAGTTGAGCAGTGTGTTGCTGGAGGACGCGCGGCTTGTCGGCAACCTGCGCGGGCTGCACGAAGCGATGCAGCAGGACGTCGGCCCCGGCAGCCTCGCGGTGCAGACGCAATGGATCACCCTGCTTGAACACCTGTTGCGCCAGTCACGGGCAATCACGCCCGAAAGCATTCCCGGATCGCTCTCAGCCCTGCAATGGTCCCGCGTCAGGGACTATTGTTTCAGCCACATCGATCAGCGCATCACGCTCGATGATCTTGCCGGACTGTGCGGTCTGGGCCGATTCCCGTTCCTCAAGCAATTCAAGCGGACCATCGGCATGACGCCGCACGCGTGGCTGCTTCGGCTGCGTCTGGAACGGGCGTGTGGCCTGCTATCGCGCAGCGGCCAACCGATCGTCGATGTCGCCCACGCCGTCGGCTTTTACGATCAAAGCCATTTCAACCGCGCCTTTCGCCAGGCATTCGGCGTCGCCCCCTCGCGCTACAGGACTTAGGGCGTCGCATCAGGCGACCGTCAATTTTTTACAAGCGCGACAACCGTCCCTCTCCCTAGGATGCGCCAATCCAGGCGAAACACCTTCGCCTGCGCAGCCGAGAGTTGGATGATGAACGGTGAAACAAGCAGACCGCCCGCCCTGGGTTTCTCAAGTGACAACATCGCAGGCGCATCGCCGGAGGTGGCACACGCCCTCGTGAAACACTGCACGGGCCAGGCGGGCCCCTATGGCAGCGACGAGTTGACGGCGCAGGTCCAGCGCAAATTCAGCGAGATCTTCGAGCGCGACGTGGAGGTCCTTCTCGTGCCCACCGGCACCGCCGCCAACGGCCTGTGCCTGAGCGCGATGACACCACCCTGGGGCAATATCTATTGCCATCCCGCCAGTCATATCAACAACGATGAATGCGGCGCGCCTGAGTTCTTCTCCAACGGCGCAAAGCTGATGACCATCGACGGCCCGTCGGCCAAGCTGGACATCAACCGACTGCGTGAGCGCACCCGCGAAAAACTGGGTGACGTGCACACGACCCAGCCCGCCTGCGTCAGCATCACCCAGGCCACCGAAGTTGGCAGCGTCTACACCCTGGACGACATCGCGGCCATCGGTGAGGTCTGCAAGTCGGCGTCCCTCGGGTTCCATATGGATGGATCCCGATTCGCCAACGCCCTGGTGTCCCTGGGTTGTTCGGCGGCAGAGATGACCTGGAAGGCCGGCGTGGATGCCCTGTCGTTTGGCGCCACCAAGAATGGCGTGCTGGCGGCGGAAGCCATCGTCCTGTTCAACGCCTCCCTCGCCACCGAGATGAGGTACCGCCGCAAGCGTGCAGGCCATCTCTTCTCCAAAATGCGTTTTCTTTCGGCGCAGATCGATGCGTACCTGACCGATGATCTCTGGCTGCGCAATGCCCGCAAGGCCAACGATGCCGCCCAGCGCCTGGCGCAGGGGCTTGCCGGGCTGAGCGGCGTTGAAGTGCTGGGCGGCACCGAGGCGAATATCCTCTTCTGTCGGCTGGACGCTGCCGTGATCGATGCACTGCTGAAGACCGGGTTCGTCTTCTACCATGATCGCTGGGGCCCCAACATCGTGCGTTTTGTCACCTCGTTCGCCACCACCGCCGAGGATGTCGATCACCTGTTGAGCCATGTGAGGCGAGTGGTGAGGTCGGTACACGCATAACGGGCGCAATACTCGATGACCGATGGCGGCGGTGCTCACTCTTAGTCAAATGAGCACCCGCCACTGCGGCGTCGGGCGTCTACATCTGGCGGTAAAGAATCATGCCCGCGTGATACAGAATCCCGTCGCGGAACTCCCCGTCAGCCGTGAAGCCGGTGTCATCGACGTACTCGATGTGGTCACCCTCCAGCCAATACCGACCCTGGTAGGCACTCGTCTTGCGGCCCCGGGCTTCATCGTATCGGCCGCCCGGTAACAGTTCATGGCGGATGAGCCCGTCTGCCGTGACCCACAGACCAACGTACTTATCCTGATCAGCAGATTTTTTCCTCGTCATGTTCAGGTCCTCCGTTCAGAACGCGCTGGCGGTCGGGCGGACAATCAGCTCACTGACGTCCACATCGGCAGGTTGTTCAATGGCGTAAGCGATCGCCCGAGCGACCGCCATTGCAGGGATGGCGATCTTGCGGAACTCGCGCATCTCGGCCCGCCCGCCTTCATCGGAAATGCTCTCGGCCAATTCGGACTCGGTAACCCCAGGAGAAATCACGGTGACACGAATGTCCCCGCCGACCTCCTGGCGCAACCCTTCCGAAATGGCGCGCACGGCAAACTTGGTCGCGCAGTAGACCGCCGCTGTCGGGCTCACGGTGTAGGCACCGATCGAGGCGATATTGATGAACTGGCCTGATTGCTGTTTTTGCATCAGCGGCAAACCGGCCGCGATACCATGCAAGACCCCGCGAATATTGACGTCGATCATCCGGTCCCACTCGGAGACTTTCAGCGCCTCGAGTTTCGACAGCGGCATCACCCCGGCATTGTTGACGATCACATCGACCCGGCCATGCAGCTTCAACGCAAAGTCCACAAACCCTTGCATGTCGTCTCGGCGGGTGACATCCAATGCCTGGAAGTGAGCGACTCCACCGCTCGCGTTGATCTCGCCACAGAGTATTTCGAGGCGCTCGGTACGACGTGCCCCGAGCACGACATGCGCGCCCTTGCTGGCCAACAGGCGCGCTGTCGCCTCGCCTATACCACTGCTCGCGCCGGTGATCAGAACGATTTTTTTCGAGATGTTCGACATGACCCTATTCCCTCACTTGAGTGTCTGGTGACGCGAGAGCGGTGTCTCGCTGCCAGTCCAGATTAGGAATAACGACGGTCGGCCAGTTAGTCAGATCCTTCTGACAACTTGCCTGATCCTGTCGGGGAACACCTTACTTCGTTGCGTCGAGGACAAGCCTGCCCTGTAAATGCCGGCCCATGCTTTTCTCGATCGCCACTTTCGCCTCACTCAACGGGAATGCCTCGACGTCGACCCTGAGGTGTCCCTTGTCGAACAGTTCGGCAATCAGCGAAAGCTGCCGGCCATCGGAGCGGGTGGCAAAGTTGGCCGGGGTCACACCGTAGTCGTTGGCCAGCGACATGTTCGGCAGGCTCACGGGCGATACCAGCACGCCGTGTTTTTTCAGCACCGCAAAGGAACGGGTCTGTGTGTCGCCGCCCACCAGGTCCAGTACCACATCGACACCGGACACCAGCTCTTCGAATGCCTGGGTCCTGTAGTCGATGGTGTAATCAGCGCCGAGGTCTTTCAGGTAAGCGTGATTGTGCGCGGAGGCCGTTGCGTAGACTTCAGCCCCCAGGTACTTGGCCATCTGCACGGCCATGCTGCCCACGCCCCCGGCCGCGGCGTGGATCAACACTTTCTGTCGACGTTGCACACCCGCGTGTTCGGTCAGGGCCTGCCAGGCCGTCAGGGCCGTGGCGGGGACAGCGCTGGCCTGCAAGGCACTGAGTGATGTGGGTTTCAGCGCCAGTTTTGCAACCTGGGCGACGGCTTTGCTCGCATAACCCCCGACGATGTTGATGAAGCCGAACACTTCATCGCCGAGGCTGAACTCAGTGACGCCCTGCCCCAGCGCGATCACGGTACCGGCCACTTCAACCCCCGGGGTAAAGGGCAGCGGCAAAGGGATGAACGCTTTCATGGCACCGGAGAGGATCTTCCAGTCAATCGGGTTAACTCCGGCTCCGGCGACATCGATCAGTACTTCACCGACACCGGCCACCGGGTCGGCAATGTCTTCCAGACGTAAAACTTCAGGGCTGCCGTATTCGTACACGCGTATGGCTTTCATGGAGGTCTCGACTATCGAAAAAGAAGGGAGAAGAACATTGCGCTGCGAGGGGCTGGCCTTCGCAGCGCGGGGCTATCAACGACGGCGAGCGTCGAGGCTGAAACGACCGGCACCGA
The DNA here is from genome assembly GCF_003097365.1 of Pseudomonas sp. B1(2018). Lineage (NCBI taxonomy): Bacteria > Pseudomonadati > Pseudomonadota > Gammaproteobacteria > Pseudomonadales > Pseudomonadaceae > Pseudomonas > Pseudomonas sp. B1(2018). The sequence continues at coordinate 89,817 of NZ_PYUK01000021.1, read as the reverse complement.
AGGCCACGACCTGCAACAGGCCACCCGCCATCGCGATGTTCTTGAAGAAGTGAATGAACTGGTTTTGATCGCCCAGGGCGTTATGGAAGGCCAGTGCGGTAAACACGCTGAACACGGCCAGTACAGCGGCAACGGTGCGGGTGCGGTAACCGGCGATCAGTGCCAGGCCACCACCGATTTCAACGACGATCGCCAGCGCCAGCGCCAATTGCGGAAGCGGAAGACCGACTGAGCCGATGTAGCCGACCATCATGGCCGGAGCGGCCAGTTTCGAAAAACCGGAGAGGATGAAGATTGCGCTGAGCAGTACGCGGCCGATCAACGAGGCCGAAGCCTGGGTGACGTCGGAACGGCTCTGTTCAGCGGTGGCGGAATGAGCGATGTTTGCGGAAGTCGTCATGAGGCATTTCCTTCAATGGGGTGCGATTCGACATGAACCGCCCTGTTGAGGAAATGTTGCTCCTGGACAGCTCATCTGAATAGACGACTAATTTAGATCATTAGATTCGATAAAATAGACAAGATAATCCCCCCATCGAAAGGGAGCTCAATCGTGCAAACCGCTGAGCGAACGTCTGCAACAGGCCTGGAGGCCCACATTCGCGGTCAGCGCCTGGCCGCCTCCGACGAGGTTTTTTCCAACGATGTGCTGGTGCAGATCTTTACCCGCGAGCGCATCGAGCAAAGCGTTGTCGTTCCCGCCGTGGCTGAGCCGCTGATTGTCTGGGTACTTTCCGGGAGCGCCACCATTGAGGAACGGGAGGCAGGCGAAGCGTGGCGGGCGAGTGAAGTGACACAGGGGGATTTTTTCCTCACCACCAGCGCCATGCCCTACGAAATGCGCTGGCAAGTGACCAGTGCGGAACCCTTTGTAGTGATGCACATTTACCTCGGCCTGCCCCTGCTGGAACGAGCGATCCAGGAAACCGGCAAACACGTCACGGGTTCGATTTGTCTGCGTGAAATATCCGGGGGGCGTGACGAGACTTTGTCGTTGTTGTTCGAACAATTCAGAGTCGAACTGCAATCTCGGGGAGAAACCAGCCCGCTGCTGATGCAAGGCATCGCCCAGTGCATCGCCGTACACCTGGCGCGCCATTATCTGGATGCGCAAGCCGATAACATCGTTCAGCGCAACGCCCTGCCGGCCTTCAAGCTCAAGCGTGCGGTGACTGCGATGGAGGCGTCGCTGGGTGAGACGTTTTGCCTGGGGGATCTGGCCGACGCAGCCGGGATGAGCGAGTACCACTTCAGCCGCCTGTTCAAACGCGCCACGGGGCTTTCACCCTCGCGCTACTTCATCCGGCTGAGAATGACCAAGGCCAGGCAACTGCTGATCGAAACCGACATGAGCATCATCGATGCGGGACTTGAGGTCGGCTACAGCAGCGCCAGCCATTTTTCCCAGACATTCAAACGGGAGGTCGGCGTCCCGCCCAGTCATTACCGCAAATGAAAACGCGGCACGGCGCACGCCATGCCGCAACTACAACCGGCCAATCAACTGCCCACGGGAATGCTCATGCCGCCATCGGCCATGACCACCGAGCCGACAATGAAACTCGCGCGCTCGGAGGCCAGGAACGCCACGATCTCGGCGATTTCATCGGGCGAAGCCGCACGGCCGATCGGTGCCGACTTGCCGTGCTCTTGCAGGAAGCCCGGGCCATCTTCCATGAAGTGATTGAGCAGATTGGTGACCACGTCGCCCACGCCAATCGCGTTGACCCGAATACCGTGCTCTATCGCTTCCAGGGCCTGGGTTCGGGTCAGTTGAGCCAGAGCCCCTTTCGATGCGGTATAGGCCGCGATGCCCGGGAACGCGAAGTAAGAGGCATAGGACGCGATGTTGACGATGGCGCCTGACTTTCGCTTCATCATTTCCTTCGCCGCTTCACGGGAATGGAGGAACGCACCCGTCACGTTGGTCTCCATCTGCCAGCTCCAATCCTCGCGCGTCATCTCGACCAGAGGCTTGTAGATGATCCGCCCCGCGTTGTTGACCAGCACATCGAGCTTGCCGAAGTGTTGAACGGCCAGGGCAACCGCTTTTTCCGCCGAGCCATCGACCGTGATGTCGGCCACGAATGGCACCAGGCCCGGACGCTCGAGGGCGTTCACTTCAGGGTTGATGTCTTCGGCAATGACCTTGGCGCCACGGGCATGGAACAGCTCGGCGATGGCACGGCCGATACCGCTGGCGGCGCCCGTGACAATCACGACTTTGCCGGCGATCTCGTTGGGGGTAGCAATAAAATCAGTCATCTCGTTTCTCCTGGCAAGAGAGCAGCTGAACCATTCCAGCCGCTGCGCATACGCCTGAACGTATGCGGGGTGTCGCTTTCGACGACTCAACTGTCGCCGATCACGGTTCGCCACTCTTTAGGAGCCTTGTTCAACCTGTCGCGGTTTTGCGCTTATCTGCCTGGTGTTTCATTTTTCCAGCACACCGGGCGGATGCATGACGCTATACGATGTACCGGGATAATATTGGCCATTACGTTCGAGGAAATTGGCATGATCTCTGACCCCGGAACACCGACACTGGACCAGCTGCGCGTGTTCCTGACGGTCGTGGAAGTCGGCAGTTTTGCCGCGGCGGCCAGAAAACTGCACCGGGCCACCTCGGTCATCAGTTACTCGATCGCCAACCTGGAAATGCAGCTCGGCGTGTCGCTGTTTGACCGTCAGACCACCCGCAAACCCCAGCTCACCGATGCCGGCCGCACCGTGCTGGCCGAAGCCAGGACCATCGCCAACGGTATTCATGGATTGCGCGCCAAAGTGAAGGGCCTGCTCCAGGGGCTCGAAGCCGAGGTTCACGTGGTACTCGATGTGATGCTTCCCCCCGACCGGGTGGTGGACGCACTCAAGTCCTTTCGCGAAGAATTCCCGACCGTTGCCCTGCACTTGCATATGGAAGCCCTCGGCGCCGTCACTGAGCTGGTGATCAACCGTGGCGCGATCATCGGCGTCAGTGGGCCCATGAATGAAGGCATCGACGGTATCGAAAGAATGGGCGTCGGCAGTGTCGAGCTGATTCCGGTGGCCGCCCCGAATCATCCATTGGCATCGAGCGACTCGAATGCTCCGGGCGCCGGGCGAGAGTTCACGCAACTGGTGCTGTCCGACCGTTCGGTGCTGACCAAGGACAAGGATTTCGCCGTGCTCAGCAACCGCACCTGGCGGCTGGCGGACCTGGGCGCCAAACACATGCTGCTGCGTGAAGGCATCGGCTGGGGCAACATGCCAGCCCCGATGGTCCAGGAAGATCTGCAGAGCGGCCGACTCGTGCAACTGAACATTCCGGAATACAAAAGCGGCCAATATTCCTTCGACGTCATCTACCGCACGGATCTGCCACCGGGGCCGGCGGCGCGATGGTTGATTGACCGCTTCGTCCAACAAGGCTCGGCGCAGGCGGCATCGGCTTGAGGATGGAACTTGTCGATTTTCTGGAAATCCCGGGGGAACACAGATTACGAAATATCTGTAGGAGCTGCCGAAGGCTCGGGCCGCGTTCGGACGATCTTTTGATCTTGCTTTTGCGATCTGGAGATTGCTGAAGATCAAGATCAAAAGATCGCAGCCTTCGGCAGCTCCTACAATTTCCCGGAATTACGTGATGGACCATTTTTTGACCAGACCGTGAACGTTCCAGGGCAACACCATTACTCACTTCAGATGGCATAATCGCAACCGGTTCATAACAGGTGCGAATCAATGACCGTCGAAAGCTACGACCAACTGGCGATCTTCTCGGCCGTGGCACAGGAGCGCAGTTTCACCCGTGCCGCCGCCAGGCTGGGTATGTCGCAGCCGGCCTTGAGCCGCGCCATGCGCCAGCTGGAGGATCGACTGGGTGTCCGGTTGCTGTCTCGCACCACGCGCAGCGTTTCGCCGACTGAAGCCGGCGAGCATCTGCTGCGGGTGATCGCCCCCAGGTTCGAAGAGATCGACAACGAACTGGCCCTGCTCAGCGCGTTCCGCGACAAGCCGGCGGGCAAATTGCGGATCACGGCCGGCGAGCATGCAGCGATCACGGTTCTGCACCCCGTACTGGCCAAATTGCTGCCGGACTATCCTGACCTCAACATCGAAATCATCGTCGACTACGGCTTTACCGACATAGTGGCCGAAGGCTTCGACGCTGGCGTACGGTTGGGTGAGCAGGTCGCCAAGGACATGATCGCCATGCGCATCGGCCCCGACATGCGCATGGCGGTGGTCGGCTCCCCCGCGTATTTCGCCCGATATTCAAAGCCCGTCGTCCCGATCGATCTGATGCAGCACAATTGCATCACTTTGCGCATGCCAACTCACGGTGGGCTGTATTCGTGGGAGTTCGAGAAGAATGGCCAGCCAGTGAACGTCCGCGTCGAGGGCCAACTGGTGTTCAACAACATTGCCATGCGCCTGCAGGCCGCCCTGCAGGGGTTGGGCCTGGCCTACATGCCGGAAGACCAGGTGCAGGAGCATGTCGCGCAGGGCCGGTTGATCCGCGTGCTCACGGACTGGTGCGAGCCGTTCTCTGGCTACCACCTCTATTACCCGAGCCGGCGGCAGAGCTCGCCGGCCTTTACCCTGCTGCGCGAGGCCTTGCGCTATCCGGGCTGATTGGCCTGAGTGGCGTCCAGCGCCTCGGCGGCGCGCTTGGCGGCTTCAGCATCCCCCTGATCGGCCAGTAGCCGGGTCAACTGACGTAATTGCCCGACAGTCAGGCCGACCCGCAGGCTGGCGGCCATGTGCGAGCGCAGTTGTGACTCTACGCCCGGCGTGGCGGCCAGCGCCGCGACGGTCGCCAGCTCCCGACTTTGCCAGTCAAGGTTGTCGCGCTCGAAAATGTCGCCGAACAGATGCGTTTGCAGGTACTGATTGATGACAGGGACGAAGTCGAACAGCGGCCCCTGGACAGGCGCCCCGGCAATACGCGTCTGGTTGGCCTTGCCAACCGCCAGCAACTCATCGCCGACGGGAATGGTGCGACCGGGCTCGCGCCCCGCAACATCCTCGATACCCCCCTGTTTGCGTGCCTGGACCACGTTCATCAACTCGCCAAGGGCATTGAGGCTGCGCGGAAAACCGCTGTAGGCGTAGAGCTGCACCAGTATTTCCTTCGCCTCGCTGACCGTCAGCCCCGCATCAAGCCCCTGGTTAAGGGCCGCGTTGAGTCGGGGAATATTGCTCGTGGCCATGGCGGCGGCAATCAGCGGGATGGCCTGCTGCCTGGCGGACAATGTCTCGGAAACGGGTTGCGTAGCAGGCAAGGATTGCGGCGCAACAGAACGCTGGGCGCTGTACTGGGCATCGGTGACCTTCTCCAGCCATTGCACGCTTTTGCCCTCTACCGAACCGGTCACGGCCAAGTGCGTCATGCGGCTCGTCGCAGCGGCACCATGCCAGTGCTTGACGCCCGGCGGGCAGACAATCACATCGCCTGGATGGATTTCCTGCACGGGCTTGCCCCATTCTTGCGTCAGGCCGACACCGGAGGTCACCACCAATCGCTGGCCGGCAGGATGGGTGTGCCAGGCCGAACGCGCGCCCGGCTCGAAGGTGACGTAGGCACCGGATGCATTGTTCTCGCCCGTGGCAGGAAACAACGGATCGACGCGCACCTGCCCGGTGAAATAATCCGCCGGGCCGGCGACCGAAGCCTGGCTGCCTGCCCGACTGATCTGCTGGGCGGCCCTGGACTCACTGACACTGTCGGCCCCTGCTGCGCCGGCAAAAGGCGCCGCGGCGCACACCGCGATGCCAAAAAGCGTGTTTTTCATGATGAAGGATCCCTCGAGTCAGAGTGTTCTGGCGTAGAACGCGTTCAACTGGCCAATGGCGACGTCCACATACTCAGGCACCCAATAGGTTTCGATATGGGTCGCGCCATCGATCGTGAACAGTTTCTTGTCCCCGGTCCCACTGGCCTTGGCGAACGCCTGCTCCGACATGTACAGGCTGTCGGCCTTGCTGCCGGCGATCATCAGCAAGGGTTGGTCGATCAGCTCGATCTGGTCAGTGGCATCGAAGCTCATCAGGTCCAGCAGGCTGCTCTGGGTGTAGCGGAAGGTCGAGTTCGGATGGGCGTGGGTCTTGCCGTAATACTCGAAACCCTGCCGATACAGATCGAATGGCAGTCCGGCGATCTGTTCATCGGTCAGTCTGGCGTCGCCGACGTAGAGCACCTCCCCGCCCGCCGCTTCCTGCGCGCGGGCGGCCGAAGCCTGTTGCAAGCGCTCCTGGATCGTCGACAGTTGCGAGTCCCGGTAGCCATTGCGACGCACCAGCCCGGAGTTGAACATGCTCAAGGTCGCGATCGACTGGAAGCGCTTGTCGGATTGCGCCGCCTTCAATGAATACCCCCCGCCGCCGCAGATACCGAGCAAGCCCAGTCGCGCGCTGTCGACGCCCGGATAGCGGGCGATGAAGTCCGCCATGCCATGGATGTCCTCGATGCGGTACGCGGGCTTGTCGATGTTGCGCGGCTCGCCACCGCTGGCCCCCTGATACGCCGCATCCGCCGTGATCGTGATGTAGCCCTGATCGGCCAGGCGCTGGGCATACAGGCCGGCGACCTGCTCCTTCACCCCGCCATTGGGATGCGCCACGACGACGGCCGGGTATTGCTTCGTCGCGTCATAATTGGCCGGGGTGTAGACGTTGGCGGCGATGTCCAGGCCGTTGAGTCTGTAGGTGACCGGATGGATGTTGACCTTGCCCGGCTCGTTCTTCACCAGCGCGCCTGCGTAGGTCAAGGTGTAGGGATTGTGTTTGTAGTCTGCGGCCTCGGCGTCAACGCCCGACATGCCGATCATGGCGGCCATGAGTGTGGCCTTCAGCGTGGTTCGCATCTTGTGAATACTCCTGACTATTCCAGTTTCCAAGGGTGTGCGGCAGCGATTGCCCTGCTCGGTATCAATCGAGGTTTTTCTCGGCGAGAAACTGCGAAACCAGGTCCGCGATCTCGACGTTGTTCAAGTCCGAAAACGGGAAGTGGCTGTTGCCCCTGATACCGATCTCCGGCAAGTGAATGAGCCGCACGTCGCCGCCATGGCGGTTCACGGTGTCACGCCACAGTCGCGCCATCTCGAGCCGGGCACGCCAGCTGTCCTGTGCCGGTAAACGAACCGGCTTGTCGGGGATGTTGTCGCCGTAGATGATCAGGATGGGGATGTGCGTCAGCGCTGCGAACTGCGCCTTCGATACGACCTGCGCCGAGAGTGTGTCGAACGCGCTGGGAATCGGCGCCGGCACCTCGCCTTCGGGAAACACGAAGCTGCTACCCGGCTCGAACGCGACGATGCCCCGCACCTGTTGGCTCTTGATCGCGGTCATCCAACCGGGTCCACCGCCCTGAGAGTGGGTGAACAGGATGGCGGGCCCGGTCTTGTCCAACAGCGCGGATACGCCATCGGAGGCGACTTCAATGTCATAAGGGCCGGTGTTGGGTGTCATCGAACGGAAGAATTGCTCCAGCGCCTGCGGCCCACGGGGGAACTGACTGCCCTCGAAGGTTTCGGGCCACTGTCCGATGCGGAACTGGTTGAACCACAGTTGCTCGTCCGGCACTGGCTTGATCGTCGTTTCCACCAGGCTGCGCCCCGCATCGCCACGGCGCGGTTGGTCAATCAGGTAGGTGGAGAACCCGCGCCGCAGGAAGATGTTCTGGAAGCCTTCGCGGCCATCGGCCGTGGTTTCCCAGGACTTCGCCGATTGCCCTGCGCCATGCCACATGACGATGGGCAAGGGGTGCGCATCGACCGGTACCTGATAGAACGCATACACATGGTCGCCATGGTAGGTCTGGCCGTCAGGCATCAGCGGTTTGTAAGGATCAAAGCGACCCGGCTGGGTGATCAGTCCCCCGCCGGCAATCAGGCTTCCTTGATCCTTGATGATCAGCGGGCTGCGCTCGGCAGCTTCCACGAGCGCCCCGCCAGTCAGGGTGAGACAGAACGTGCCCGCCCTGACGGCGGCATGTGCGTACTTGCGGATGGAATCCCGGGTCATGAGTGGCTCTCGACGTATAATCGCAGAGAGGCAAACTACCGCCCAGGCATTAATTAATGAATAGACCCAATCGGATAGCAGTAATACCAAAAACACATAATTCTATTGATTGAGACAGGTCCAGCCGAAGGTGGAGGATGCCCTGAAAGAGGCCTAATCTGAATAGACACGACCTTGATCGCCTCTTGATACAGGGGAACCGGAATGACGGGACAGACTGCACGCCAAGGCTCGTCATGGCTCCTGCTTTCCCTGCTCGCCGCCAATCTGGCGCTGACAGCCGGATGCTCAGGCAAAACCAACACGGCTCGCTATTCAGCCTCGAACACCGGCTCAGCCTGCTATGCAAAAGCCCTCCCCACTGTCGGCGAAGGTGGCCTCGCCTGGGGCGACACGCTGAACATGGCTCGCCAGAAATCCCTGAATAACTGCATCCGCTATGCCGGCCGATCGGGCGGCACGCCGAATACCTGCCAGGTGGTGTTGGCGGAATGCAAACACTGATAGAGCGGTTTTTCGTTTCTGCGTCGCTTTTGCATTTCTGTGCGACAGATCCCACTTCAGGGGCTCCCGTTTCACACGCGCATGGTGTTAGTTTTGAAATGTTTCTGATCAGACGATCAGATATTTCTTACAACCCGCCTGCAAAGGAATGCCCCCAGCAATGGATTTTTCATTCAAGCACCTGGCTGCGACCACCCTGATGCTCGCCAGCCTTTCGTCGTTCACCAGCGTTGCCCACGCCAACATCACACCGCAACAGAACGCGATCATCCTCAAGACGTTCAATGATGCTTCGGTCAAGGATTTCCGCCAGTTCCTGCAAACCCTGGCCAAGAGCGATGTCGCCAAAACCGATGATCTCGGCCCGGCCATCAGTGCCTTCCTCGGCAACAAGACGCTGTCCGCTGAGCAGCAGAACGAAATCCATCGTTTGCTCGGTCTTTACGCCCGGGTGAAATACGGCAGTGCGGCCACCGAAACCTTGAAGGAACTGGTGGCCATTCCGACCGTGCGCGTGGACGGCGTTGACCAGCACGACAACCCCGAATTCCTCAAGATCGCCGAGAAGATCAAGGGCCTCGCCCAGGCGTTCAACCTGAACTTTCGCAACATCGACAACCGCGTGTACGAGATCTCCCTCGAAGGCAAGGGCGATGAAGTCGTGGGCATTCACGCCCATGCCGATGTGGTGCCGGTGACGCCGGAGAACTGGGTGCTGCAGGACGGCACCCGCCTCGATCCGTTCAAGGTCACCCTGGTCGGCGATCGAATGTATGGCCGCGGCACCGAAGATGACAAGAACGGCATCGTGGTGGCGCTCTACGCCATGAAGATCATCAAGGAGGAGCAACTGCCGCTGGCGCGCAACTTCAAGCTGCTGGTCGACACCACCGAAGAAACCACCGGTGATGCCATCCCCTACTACTTCGAGCGCAACCCGACGCCCAACTACAACCTGGCGCTGGATGGCGGCTACCCGGTGGTGATCGCAGAGAAAGGCTACGGCACCGTCATGGCGAGCTTCGCCAAGCGTGCTGGCGAGGGCAAAGGCGCAGAAATCATTTCGATGACCGGCGGCCTGGCCACCAACCAGATTCCGTCGACATCGGTCGCGACCCTGGTGACCGACAAGCCCGCCGAACTGGCTGCCGGCCTGCAAAAGGCCGGCACTGAGTACGCCAAGCAAAATGGCGGCAACTTCGAATTGGCCGCCAAGGTCGACGGCAAGGACGTCAAACTGACGGTCACCGGCGTTTCCGCCCACTCCTCCGAGCCCGAGTCCGGCGTCAACCCGGTGGCCAGGATGCTCGACTTCATCAATAGCCTCGACGGCAAGGTCGCGCTCAAGCACAACCAGTTCACCGACGCTGCCCGCTACGCCGCCGACAACTGGGGGCTGGACTACCTGGGTGGCAAGCTGGGGGTCGGTTTTGCCGATGAGTTCATGGGCCCGCTGACCACGTCCCTGACCTATGTCGGGATGGATGACAAAGCCTTCAAACTCGCCGTCAACCTGCGCGTGCCGAAGGGCAAGACGCCAGAAGCGCTCAAGTCCGAAATCGGCGCAAAGCTGAACGCCTGGAGCAAGAAGACCGGGATCGCGCCGACCTTCGACCTGTCGATTGCCGAACCGATGTACCGCAACCCCGAGGGTGAATGGGTCAAGGCCCTGCTCGCGGTGGCCAGCGAAAACCTCGGCATGGAACACAAGTTCGGCACCTCCGCCGGCGCCACGTCCGTGCATGAGTTGCCGAACGGCGTGCAATTCGGCCTGGCCATGCCGGACGTCAAGTACACCGGTCACAACGACAACGAGTTCAAGACGACCGAGCAGTTCCTCCTGGACTTGCAGATCGTGACCGAGATGATGGGCCGCATCGGGCAATTGCCGACGCTTTGATCGGTTCTTTCCCTGATTTGGACTCGGACGCGGTCCCTTTGTGGGAGCTGGCTTGCCAGCGATGGTCGTCAACGATAACGCGTGTTAGCCGGATAAACGCGGCGCACGTGAGTCCATCGCCAGCAGGCTGGCTCCTACAGTTTTTCGGGAATGTGTGAAGAAAATCTCCCTTCGGACCCGCCCTCCCGGCAGGTCCGGTTTGATCCCGGCTACGGAACCCGGGGTACCCGCCACGACATGGCGCAGCGGCTCTCGGGCTCAAAACCGCAGCCGTACTCTTGTGCCAGGATGTCTGCAAGGCGCTTGCCCAGCGTTGCACCAGCGGTGACCTCAAACCCCAGCCGCCGGTAAAAGGGCGCGTTCCACGGCACCTGTGTGAAGGTCGTCAGCGTGACACAAGCCAGCTGATTCAAGCGTGCATATTCCATCGCCGTTTCAACCAGTCTTCGTCCCCAGCCCTGCCCTTGCACGGACTGTTTGACCGACAGTTCATGGATATGAAGATCGCTGCCGTGGCGTTCTGCACTCAGGAAACCCATGGGCCGAGCTTGCGCATCGACAGCCACCCAGCAAGTCGATAACGCGATCAACTGCCTGTGACGATCGACTGTCATGGTGGCAGCGTCCGCCAGCCAACCCAGCTCATCGATCGAGCGGAATGCCTGAGCGGCGCAACGCTCAACAGGCGGCAACAACGGTGCATCATCGGGTACAGCCAGGCGAATGTGTGCAGGCATGAGTCAGCTTTTCTCCTCGACGTCCCGAATCACGGCAGCAAGAATGCGGACCCCGTCATGAACTTGCTGCGGTGTCAGGCCGGCATAGCCCAGAATGAGTCCTGCGGGTCGCTCATGCTCTGCGCACGAGGGTTCGGCAAACAGCGGCGAGAGCGGATAAACGCCAACCCCGCGTTCGAGCGCCAGCGCCTGTAGCCTGGGCTCATCCTGAGCGCGCAGTGCCGATAACAGCAGCACGCCATGCAGGCCCGCCGCCATGCCGACCAGTTGCCCGCGCCCCGCCAGATATTGCTCGACGGCCTCCAGCAAAGCCCTTCGCCGCAGCTCATTGTCCCGGCGCAGACGGCGTACGTGGCGCTCATAAGTGCCACTCTCGATCAACGAGGCGAGCACGTTTTGCTCCCAGCGCGGTGAGTGACGATCGGTCAGCCGTTTGGCTTCACGGAAAACATGCACCAACTCCCGTGGCAGCACCAGATAGCCCAACCTCAGTTGCGGTGAAAGTGCCTTGGAGAAGGTCCCGACATAAATGACGCGGGCTTGCGTGTCCATCGATTGCAGCGCGTCGATGGGTCGCTGACCGTAACGAAACTCGCCGCCGTAATCGTCCTCAATGATCCACGCACGATGTCGACTCGCCCATCCCAGCAGTTCCAGGCGACGCGCGACAGGCAGCACCGCCCCCATGGGAAACTGGTGCGACGGCGTCACATAGGCCAGGCGCACGTGATCATCTTCCGGCAGAGCGCCGGTATTTAGCCCAAAGGTGTCGACGGACAGGGGCAGCGCCACGGCGCCCACCGCCTCAAAGCAATATCTGGCCATGCGGTAACCCGGTTCCTCGAAGACGAACCCATCGCCGGGGTTCAATAACAGTCGGGCACACAGGTCAAGTCCCTGCTGCGAGCCATGCACGACGAGGATTTGCTCCGCATCGCACGTCAGGCCTCGTGCCCGTTGCAGATAGCCTTGCAGGGCGCTGCGCAAACGCGCCTCCCCTTCGGGCTGCCCATACGCAAGGCTCGGCTGGCGCTTGACCAGTTCGGCACGATAGGCACGCTGCCAGCCCAGGGCCGGAAAGTCCCTTGAAGCGACCGAACCGTAGCGGAAATCGATGCGCGCACCCGGCGATGCCATGCTGTAGGGCTTCAGGTCGGCAACGCGCTGCCCGTACAGGGAAAGCGCAGGTGGTAGCGCTTTGTGCCGCACCGCGTTCCCCCTGGCGTGCCCGGACGAGGGAATGATCATGCTCGCGACCGTGGCAGCCTTACCCGTCGATGTCGCGACAAAGCCCTCGGCTGCCAGTTGCTCGTACGCCGCCGTCACCGTGGTTCGCGACACGCCGAGCTCGGCCGCCAGTGCCCTGGTCGACATCAGCTTCGTACCCGCTGCGAGCGTGCCCTCTTCGATCTGCGCCCGCAGCCTGGCATAGATACGGCGCTGCACACCGCGCAAGGATGCATCCGGCCCATCTGAAAACTGGCCCATGGAAAAACCTCAAAACTGGCACTTTCTGTGAAGCAGGTCGTGGTCGACATTATGAATACCCGGCCACCCGGAATGAAATCCCCATTTTCAACCGACCACTGCAAGGAGACCGCCTCTTGGAACTGGAACTGACCGCCACCACACTCCTTGTCACCTTCGCCGGGGTCTTTCTGATCTGCTTCATGAAAGGCGCGTTCGGCGGCGGCTTTGCCATTGTCGGCATTCCGCTGCTGTCGCTGGTGATGGACCCGATCACCGCCGGCGGACTGCTCGCGCCGCTGTTCATCGCCATGGACCTGTTCGGCCTGCGCTACTGGAAGCCGTCCACCTGGTCAAAACCGGACCTTCGTTTGCTGGTCCCCGGCCTGGTCGTCGGCATTGGCGTCGGCTATTGGCTCTTTCGCGTGATGGACCACCGCGCAGTCGCCATTGTGATGGCAGCGATCACACTGATTTTTGTCGGCCTCTGGTTCAAGGCCGGTGGAGAAGTCAGCGTACGTCCGCGCTCATCGCCCAAGGCGGTGGCCGCGGGTGTCACCTCGGGCATCACGACCATGGTCGCGCATTCAGGTGGACCACCCTTGGCGATGTACCTGTTGCCGCTGGGTCTGAGCAAGCAACTCTATGCCGGCACCACCAGCCTGTTCTTCACGGTGGGCAATCTCCTCAAGGCGGTGCCCTGGCTGCTGCTGGCCAAGCCCACGGGAAACGTGCTGAGCCTGATGCTCATTTGCCTGCTCGCCGTTCCCAGCGGTGTCTGGCTTGGCTGGCGGCTGCACGCCAGACTGGATCAACGCCAGATGTACCGCGCCTGTTACGGCTTGCTGGTGGTCACCGCCGTGAAGCTGCTTTGGGATGGCATCGGCGGCTACATCGCCTGAGACTGTCCCGCCATCTGAACGTATTGCTCAGCCTGACCCGGACTCGGGCATTGCAGTGGCGTCAACGCCACTGGAAATATCCGGTGGGCAAAAAACCAAATTGCCATGTGTTCCCTTCGTTCATTCTTGCGTCGCACTGTTCATTGTCCGTTCCCTGTACGTCTGGAGTTTCCCCAATGCCCTCGCCTAATTCCTTGCCCGCCGCGCTGCTGGGCCTGGCCCTTGTTTGTCCGGCCATGACCGAGGCTCAGGGCCTTGAACTGGGGCAAGTGCTGATCGGGGCCGAAGACCAGAGTGACGAAGACCAGGGGATCGAGGACGCCAGGGCCCGGCTGGCCCAGGTACCCGGCGGTACCAATGTGGTCGACATGCGCCGTCCGCTGCAGGGCCGTGTGGCGAGTAACCAGGATGTGCTGGCTTATCAGCCCGGGATCTATGCCCAGTCGGCGGGCAATGAGGGGGTGAAGATCTCGATCCGCGGATCGGGCATCAACCGTGCACCGGGTGCCCATGCCTCGGGGCTGTACACCATGCTCGACGGTCTGCCGCTGACCGGCCCTGGCGGCACGCCCTATGAACTGCTGGAACCGCTGTGGCTCGACCATGTGGAAGTGTTGCGCGGCGCCAACGGTTTCGACCGCGGTGCCCTGGCCTTGGGCGGGGCCATCGATTACGTCAGCCATACCGGCTACAACGCGCCAAAGTTGCAGGTACGCTACGCAACGGGCAGTCACGGGTATCAGCAGCGTCAGGTCAGTTCCGGACAGGTGCTGGGTGACTTCGATTACTACGTGGCCATGACCGACGCAAACGCCGACGGCTACCAGGACCACACGGCCAGCGAGAGCCAGGGCGTGATCGCCAACTTCGGTTATCGCTTCAACCCGAACCTGGAAACGCGCTTCTACCTGCGCCACCGCCAGACCGACAACGACCTCGCGGGACGGGTGACCAAGCACTCCATCGAGCACGATCCACGGGCGGCCAACCCCGCTTACGTGGCGCGGGACGACCGCCGCGACGAGCCCGGCAGCACCTTTATCGGCAACAAGACCACCTGGTACCTCGATGACGATTCGAGCATCCAGACCGGCCTGGTCTACCACGACTACCCCATGGACTTGCGTGAGGGGCCCAACCGCCTGAAGGTGGCGTACACGGACGTCAGCGGCACGTTCGACTACAAGCGCCGCGACACCCTCTGGGGCCTGCAAAGCCAGAGCACCCTGGGCCTGCGGGTGACCAAACACCTGCCCAACTCAGGGGCCAGCGAGTTCGTGCGCATCCCCACCGGCAACACCGCCGGTTATGCACCGGGCACGCTGATGCGCAACTTCACCTACCAGGGCTCGGACACGGTCCTGCATGTCGGCAACGACCTGGAGATCGCCGACGACCTGTGGCTGACCACCGGCATGGCCGCCATCTACACCCGCCGTGAAAGCGACGTCACCTATCCGCAGGAAGGCGGCAAGACCAGCCTGCACGACTGGGACTATGCCCCGCGCGTGGGCTTGCGCTACCAACTGACACCTGACCTGCAACTGTTCGGCAATCTCAGTCGCTCGGTCGAGGCGCCGCACCCCTGGTCGCTGATCTATAGCTCCAACATTCGCTTCCCCGCCGGCAGCGGCCCTGCCACAGGCGCCCAGCGCGATCCGGTCAAGCTGCAAAACCAGACCGCGACCACCCTGGAAATCGGTGGTCGCGGTGACAGCACCCTGGGCCAGTGGAGCCTGGCCTGGTACTACGCCCAGGTGCACCACGAGTTACTCTCGGTGTTGCCGGACGCCAATGCCACCACACCGTACGAGCTCAACGCCAGCCCCACCGTGCACCAGGGCGTCGAAGCCAGCCTGCTGAGCCCGCTCTGGTCGCCGGGCGATGGCGGCCAGTTGAGCCTGCGCCAGAGCTACACCTTCAGTGACTTCCACTTCCGCGACGATGACCGCTTCGGCGACAACCGCCTGCCGGGCCTGCCGATGCACTATTACCAGGGCGAACTGCGCTACGACTGGCCGCAAGGCTTCTTCGCCGCGGTCAACACGCAATGGGTGTCCAAGGTGGCGGTCGATTACGCCAACAGCTACTACGCCGATCCCTACGCCATATTCGGCGCGACCCTGGGCTACAACGCGCCCAAGGGCGACTGGCAGACCTGGCTGGACCTGCGCAACCTGACCGACAAGCACTATGCCGCCACCGTCACGCCAGGCTACGACGACAAAGGGCTGGACGCGGCACGCTCCACACCCGGCGAGGGCATGGCGATGTACGTCGGGGTGTCGTGGAGCCTGCTCTGAGATAAACCTCTACACGGACCTTGTAGCTGCCGCAGGCTGCGATCTTTTGACTTTTAACGAGCCCAAATCAAGATCAAGAGATCGCAGCCTGCGGCAGCTCCTACAGGGGTGTATGGCAGAGGTAAAAAAACGGCGCTCTGGGGCATCCCAGTGCTGGTCAACGGATGCGCACCTGACCTTTCGTGTAGGAGCTGCCGCAGGCTGCGATCTTTTGACTTTTAACGAGCCCAAATCAAGATCAAAAGATCGCAGCCTGCGGCAGCTCCTACAAGGGGTGTTGGTTGTTCACGGAATCGATTCACCTTGATTATTCGGCAAATATAGATAGCTGACTAATTACAAGCTCAACTATGATGAGCTAACTACTCCGCAGCAGACTTCACCATGACCGACATATTGACCCTTGGTTTTGCCCTGCATGACAGCGCCCGGCTGATGCGCAAGCGGTTCGAGCAACGCGCGCGGCATGTGGGCCTCACTCGCTCGCAGTGGCAAGTGCTGGCCATGTTGTCGACCCATGAAGGCATCCATCAGAAGGGGCTCGCGGACCTGCTGGAACTGGAGTCGATCACCCTCGTGCGCCTGCTGGACAAGATGGCCGAGCGCGGTTTGGTCGAGCGACGTCGTCACCCCACGGACCGGCGCCTGTCCCTGCTGTTCTTGACGGAACAGGCCCACCCGCTCCTGGAACTCATGCGCGACATGGGCCGGACGACTCGCCAGGAAGCCACCCGCGGATTCTCTGCCGAGGAGGAACAACTGCTGCTGCAGATGATGAAGCGGATGAGGTCGAATCTGATCGAAGCCTGCAGTCTTCCCGTCGAAGAGTCGGAGTCGTCGTCATGATTGAAAGACGCCAGTTCGTGCGCACCACGCTCTTTGCTTTGTTACCCATCGCGCTGGTGGTCGGCGGTTACCTGTATGTCACCGGCGGGCAGATCATTTCCACCGACAACGCCTACATTCAGGCCGATCATGTCGGCGTCTCGACCGATGTCTCGGGGCTGGTCGCCTCGGTGGAGGTCAAGGACAACCAGCGGGTCGTCAAGGGTCAGGTCCTGTTCACCCTGAAGCCCGAGCCCTTTGAGATTGCGCTGGCCAGTGCCAGGGCGCAGTTGAATAACGTGCGCAATCAGATCCTCAATCTCCAGGCCAATTACAGGCAAGCGCAGGCCGAGATCGACCAGGCGCAAATCGACCTCGCCTACTACCAGGCCAGCTTCCAGCGCCAGCAAACCCTGCTCAGCGTCTCTGCGGTTTCCAAAACCAACTACGACGATGCCAAGCACGCGCTGGACAGCACCCGGCAGAAAATCACGGTGGCCAGGGCCACGGCGCAAATGGTGCTGGCACAACTGGGCGGAACCATCGACACCCCCGTCGAGCAACAGTCCACCTATCTGATTGCCCAGGCCGCCGTCGACGAAGCCCGGCGCAACCTGGACAACTCGGTGGTCAGGGCTTCGTTCGACGGTGTCGTGACCAACGTCGATTCGCTGCAGGTCGGTTCCTACCTGCAGCCACCCCAGTCGGGCATCAGCCTGGTGTCGGCCGATCGCCTGTGGGTCGCTGCGTCCCCCAAGGAAACCGAGCTGACCCACATGAAACCCGGTCAACCCGTCCAGATCAGCGTCGACAGCTACCCCGGCGTGCAGTGGCACGGCACCGTCGACAGCATCAGCCCGGCGTCGGGTTCAAGCTTCTCGCTGCTGCCCGCGCAAAACACCACGGGCAACTGGGTCAAGGTCGTGCAACGGATTCCCGTGCGCATCAGCATCGATGATGCCGGGGAAAAACCGCCGCTGCGCACCGGCATGAGTGTGCAGGCCGAGATCGACACCGGCTCGGCCCGCGGCCTGCCGCACCTGTTCTCGGGGCTGCTGGCGAGCAAGGCCCCGGCCCTGGCTCATGAGTAACCCGGCGCCGACCGAACCGGTGGCCCATCGCGGGATGATCACCGCCTGCGTCGTGCTGGCGGTGATCATGCAGGCGCTCGACACCACCATCGCCAACGTCGCCCTGCCCTACATGCAAGGCAGCATCTCGGCCAGTTCGGACCAGATCAACTGGGTGCTGACGTCCTACATCGTTGCCGCCGCAATCATGACCCCGCCGTCGGCTTTCCTGGCCCGGCGCTTCGGGCGCAAACGCGTGCTGCTGTGGGCGATTGTCGGCTTCGTGGTCTCGTCGATCCTGTGCGGCCTGGCGCAATCGCTGGAAGAAATCATCCTCGCCCGCCTGCTGCAGGGCCTGGCGGGCGCGGCGCTGGTGCCGCTGTCCCAGGGCATTCTGCTGGACATCTACAGCCTCAAGGAACGCGGTTCAGCCATGGCGCTGTTCGGCGTATCGGTGATGGTCGGTCCGGTGCTGGGGCCGATGCTCGGCGGCTGGCTGACGGAAAATTTCAGTTGGCGCTGGGTGTTCTTCATCAATTTGCCCATCGGTATGCTCGCGCTGGCCGGGATCGTCTATTACGTCAGCGAAACCACCACCGACACCTCGAGCCGCCTGGACTGGCTCGGCTTCGGCTCGCTGAGCGTGGCGATCATGGCCCTGCAACTGTTTCTCGACCGGGGCGAACAACTGGGCTGGTTCGCTTCCGGTGAAATCCTCGTCGAAGCCATAGTGGCCGCTGTCGCCTTGTATGTATTTCTGGTCCACACCTTCACCACCGACAGACCATTCATCAGCCCGCAGCTGTTCAAGGACCGCAACTTTTCGATCAGCGTCGTGTTTATCTTTATCGTCGGCATCACCTACCTGGCCTCACTGGCGCTGATGACCCCTTACCTGCAAACCCTGATGGGTTATCCGGTGCTGACCGCCGGCATGGTGATGGGCCCCCGCGGCCTGGGCACGATGCTGACCATGTTCCTCGCCGGCCGCCTGTTGGGCAAAGTCGATACCCGCCTGTTACTGCTGATTGGCCTGGGCTTGTCAGCCCTGTCGATGGGGCTGATGACCGGCTGGACGCCGGATGTGTCGATGCAAACCGTCATCTGGGTCGGCTTCATCCAGGGCACCAGCCTGGGCATGCTGTTCGTGCCATTGACCACAGTTGCCTTCGCGACCCTGCCCGCCTCCTTGCGCGCCGAAGGCACCGGGCTTTACAGCCTGTCGCGCAACGTCGGGTCCAGTGTCGGGATATCCATCGTCACCGTGCTGCTGACCCAGAACATCCAGGCCAACCACGAGCAGATCGGCGCCTACGTCACGCCCTTCAACCGCGCCTTCGACGCAGGGTCGATCAAGAACTACCTGGACCCGATGGCCGCCTCCGGCCGCGCCGCCCTGGACGCGCTGGTCAATGTACAAGCCAGCTGGATCGCCTACGTCGACGACTTCAAGCTGCTGATGCTGTTGTCACTGGCGGTCATGCCGTTGTTGCTGATTATCAAGACCCCGAAGACCCAGGCCAACGAAGCGCCGGCCCCCGTGATGGAGTAAAGACCGATCTTCACAAACGCAAAAACCGGGGCCCGCCCGGTTCTTGCGCCACTGGCGCCGCGTCAGACCTCGAAGTCGGTGGACAGCGCCAACGCTTTCCATTCGCTCAACTCAGCCTCCACAAAGCGGTTTTTCGCCTCGATGCGTGCCACGGTGTCGCTGCCCAGCGCCAGGCGTTGTGGCGGTTTCGGCGCGTTGACCAGCGCGAGCATCGCTTCGGCAAACTTCACCGGATCCCCAGGCTGCGCATGGTTGGCGCCTTCGGCAAACTGGCGCATCTTGCCGACGGTTTCCTCGTAGTCCGGCAGTTCCAGGGCGGTCTTGATCAGCGACTGCTCGTCCAGGAAGTCGGTGCGGAAGAACCCGGGTTCGACAACCGTCGCATGGATGCCCAGCGGCGCCAGCTCCTGATGCAGCGCTTCGGTAATGCCCTCCACCGCAAACTTGGTGGAACCGTAGACGCCCCAGCCCATGTAGGCCTGATAGCCGCCGATCGACGAGATATTGATCACATGACCGCTACGCTGGCGACGCATGTGCGGCAGTACCGCGCGGGTGACGTTGAGCACGCCGAACACGTTGGTGGCGAACAGGCGCTGGGTTTCGCTGGCGCTGGTCTCTTCCACCGCGCCCAGCACGCCGAAGCCGGCATTGTTGATCAGCACATCAATGCGCCCGAAACGCTTGATGCCCTCGGCGACCGCCTGATGTGCCTCTTCCTCGCGGGTGACGTCCAGCCGCACGGCGAGCAGGTTCGGGTGATCGCCCAAGCGGTCAGTGATGTCTTGTGGTTGACGAGCGGTGGCAATCACAGCGTCGCCGGCACGCAGGGCGTGTTCTGCGATGAGGGTGCCAAAACCACGGGAAGCGCCAGTAATGAACCAGGTACGCATTTCAACTCCTCCTGTCAGCGACCCGAGCGTTGTTGCCGGGCCTTCTCGATGAGTTGATGCCACTTTAAGGCTGTGCTACTGATGTGATAATCCCAGCAATTTTGCATGCCTTTGTGAATGGTGCTCATAAATGAAATCCCCCTCCACCGCCGACCTGTCGATCTTCCTGTGCATCGCCCGGCACCTGAACTTCAGCCGGGCAGCGGTCGAACTGGGTCTGACGCCCTCGGCACTCAGTCACTCATTGCGAGCGCTGGAGAATCGCCTGGGCGTACGCCTGTTCAATCGCACGACGCGCAGCGTGGCGCTGACCGACGCCGGGGAACGCCTTTTCGCACGGCTGAAACCAGCCTTCCGGGACATCGATGATGCCTTGGAAGACCTCAATAGCTTTCGTGACAAGCCCTCAGGGAACCTGCGCATGACAGCAGGTCGACAGGCCTGTGAGCTGGTGCTCTTGCCGATCGTCAGCCGGTTCCTCAAGGAGTATCCGGATATCCGCCTTGAGATCGTTGAAAGCGACGCCTTGGTCGACGTGGTGGCTGGGGGTTTTGATGCGGGGGTACGTTTTGGCAACCGTCTGGAAGCCGACATGGTCTCGCGGCCTGTCGGACCGAACATGCGCTCGGTAGTCGTGGGCTCGCCGGCATTCTTCGAGCGACATGCCGCCCCCCAAAAACCCGAGGACTTGCATGGCGTCCCGTGCATCCGCCATCGCTTCCCCAGCGGCTCGCTGTACCGCTGGGAATTCGAACGCGGCGCGATCACCCAGGAAATCGACGTCAGCGGCCCGCTCACGCTCGGCGATGTCAGCCTGATGATCGGCCCGGCACTGCAGGGTGTGGGGCTGGCCTACGTGTTCGAGGACATGGTCACCGCGTACCTGGCCGATGGCCGCCTGATCCAGGTGCTGGCCGATTGGTGCCCCTTTTACCCGGGCCTGCACCTGTATTACCCCAGCCGCCGTCATGTGCCCGCAGCGCTCAAGGCCTTCATCGACTTTGCCTGTACGGCTCGACACGCCACCGCCCGCGACGACTAAGCTTTTTGTAACCTCACCTCGTCCCTCAAGGAGCTATCCATGAGTGCCGCTGCCCTGTCCGAACTCGATGCCGCCCTGCCCGGCCTGACCCGCAAGATCCGCGTGCTCGATGCGCTGTCCTGGCCCGATGGCGTCGAGGAGGACTTCCTGGCGAAATGGCGCAGCGGGCGGGCCACGCTGCCCAATGTCAAGTTACAGCCCCGCGACCACAGCGCCGACATCGCCGCCCTGGAAACCTTTATCAGCCATTGCGATGTGGGGCATCCGGCGGGGAACTACCTGGCCCTGACCGCCCGTAGCTATGCCACGGCCGGGCAGATGCTGGGGGCCATGGGGACTCCCGCCTTTACCCAATACTCGTCAGCGCTGTACCGGCGTCCGGATTTCCATTATTCGCGCCTGCAACTGAGCATGCTCGACGCGGCCCGGTTCTTCCTCGACACCACCGAGGCCTTGCTCGGGGGGGCACGCATTCCACCCTGCCCCGCCGAGATCCCGGCCAAGGTGTTCGCCGCCTGGATTCAACCGGAACTGGACCGTTTCTTCGGCGCCGGACAGATCACGGTCGTGCTTGATCCGAACCTGGCCGCCAAGGCCATTGCCGGATCGAGCCGCATTCGCCTGCGGGCCAGTGCGCTGTTCACGGAGCTGGACAAGCATCAGCTGTTGCAACACGAGGCCTTCGTGCATGTCGCCACCGCACAGAACGGCGCGCGGCAGCCCAACCTCACCAGCCTGGGCCTGGGCGCACCGCGCACAACCCAGACCCAGGAGGGCATTGCCACCCTGGCCGAACTGTTCACCGGCAGCATGGACATCAACCGCCTGCGTCGCCTGGCCCTGCGCGTGCTGGCCGTCCAGCAGGCGCTGGAGGGCGCCGATTTCATCCAGGTATTCGAAGGATTTCTGGCGGCCGGGCAGACGCAGGAGGAATCCTTCCGCTCTACCCAACGGGTGTTCCGCGGCGCCGATCTGCGGGGCGGTTCAGCCTTTACCAAGGATGCCGCTTACCTGACCGGGCTGCTCGGCGTCCACACCCTGCTGCGCATTGCAATCCGCGATAACCGGCCGGAACTGATCGGGCATCTGTTTGCAGGGCGCCTCAGCCTGGCGGACACGGTGCGCCTGGCGCCATTGTTCGAATCCGGCTGGCTCAAGGGGCCGACCTACCTTCCGGCCTGGGCCTCTGATCTGCGTCTGCTGGCGGCCAACCTGGCCTTCTCGGCGTTCATCTCCCGGATCAAGCTGGATGTGCTGGACCTGGACGTGTTCATGGCATTTGCCGAGGAACACGAAAGCGATGCCAGCGCACATTGATCAGAATCAGACCTGGATCACAGCGTTTCAAAGCCAGCCGAGGTCCTTCAAATGAGCTGCTACCATTAGGAAGCGGTGTCGAGGCGCAGCTCTGTGGCTTGCAGGGTCGGCTTTGACCTGCCAGGGATTGATCCACTCATTTCAAGCCTGACCACATGGGGGGTGCAATGCACATTCCATTTCTTTACGCGTTGTCGGCCGTACTGTTATTGAGCGGATCTTCCAGCCTGGCACTGGGTGCGGGTGAGACCGCTGCCGCACCCGCCCCGGTTCCGGCACCCGCCGCAGCCCCCGTACCGGCAAGCACGCCCACTGCAGCGCCCGCCGCCCAAGTGACGAAGGATCCAGTGTTCAACCAGGAACAGCTGGACCAGATGCTGGCGCCCATTGCGCTTTACCCGGACCCTCTGTTTGCACAGGTGCTGATGGCCACCACCTACCCCGGGGAAGTCGGCGAGGCCGTCAGCTGGTCCAAAGCGCACCCGGACGCCAAGGGTGACGACGCGGTCAAACAGGTGGCGAACCAGCCCTGGGACCCGAGCGTGCAGGCACTGGTCGCTTTCCCGCAGGTTCTGGCAACGCTGGGGCAGGATCCCGTCTGGGTGCAACGCCTGGGTGATGCCTTCCTGGCGCAGCCCGACGATGTCATGGAAAGCGCGCAACGCTTGCGTCGCCAGGCACAGGCAGCCGGTAATCTGCAGAGCAACCAGTATCAGAACGTGACGATCCAGAATGTCGCGGCGCCAGCACCTGCAACCACGAATGCGGCACCGGCTCCAGCGCCAGCACCGGCGCCTGCTGCTGAACCGGCGCCGGCCAGCAGCTCCACCATCATCATCCAGCCTGCCGATCCGCAGGTGGTGTACGTCCCCACGTATAACCCGACGACCACCTACGGCACCTGGCCCTACCCGGCGTCGCCGCCGGCGTACTATCCACCGCCACCGGCCTATTACCCTGGCCAGGCCCTGGTGGCCGGACTCGCGTTTGGCGCCGGCGTGGCGATCATTGGATCGTTGTGGGGGGAATGTGACTGGGGCAATAACGACATCGACATCGACGTCAATCGCTACAACAACATCAACGGCAACAACCGGATCACCAACAACAAATGGCAGCACAACCCGGTGCACCGCAATGGCGTGCCCTATCGAGACAATGCGAGCCGCGCACAGTACGGCCGCCAACTCAACGGTGCCAGTCAGCGTGAAGCCTATCGCGGGGACACTGCCCAGCGCGCCCAGGCCCGTGAAAATGCCCGCAGTTCAATGGACAAGCACGGTATCGAACGACCTGCCACCAGCAACCGCGAAGCCCGTGACCAAACGCGCAAGCTCCAGTCCGGGGCCGCGGACGGCAATCGGGTACAGGCTGGTGCGGACAGGCCCAGGGCGGCTGACAGAGGCCAGGGTACCGCCAGAAATACCCGGGAAAACCAGCAGCCCAGGCCCCAGGCCCGCCAGGAACCCAGAAACCAGACCGCCCAGTTGAACCAGCGCAGGGAAGGCGCCGCGCAGACGCGGCAGGCGCCGAACAAACGACCGGCCGCCAGTGCCGGCAGTGCCCGCAACAATGCGTTCGCCGGCGCACGCTCACCGTCCCAGGCCAACGTCCAGGCCAATCGTGGCCGGGCCAGCCAGGCATCCGCCCATCGCCCCAGTGCCGCCCGCTCGGCCGGTCACCAGGTCAGTCGGCCGTCCAATCCACCAGCGCGTCAAAGGGGGGGCCGTCGTTGAAAAACCATCCTCGAATGAAAGGACTCATGGGCTTGCTGCCTCCTGTCCTTGCGGTAGCTGCCGGGTTGCTGTGGTCGTGCATGGCGACGGCGCAGCAAGCCTTTCCAACACCGGAAAAGGCTGCAGAAGCCTTGGTCCAGGCACTGGGTACGGAACACGCCGACCAGGCACGCCTGACGGAACTGCTCGGCAGTGACTGGCACAACTACGTCCCGCGTGAAGGCGTGCAGCGCAAAGACGTCGATGCGTTTTTGCAGCAATACCGCGAGCAACACCACATTGAAAAAAGCGGTGACAACAAGGGCATCCTGGCGGTCGGCCCCGATAATTGGACACTGCCGATCCCCCTGGTAAAAGTGGCGAACGGCTGGCGCTTCGACATGAAGGCCGGCAGTGCCGAGATCCGCGCACGCCAGATCGGCCGCAATGAACTCGACGCAGTGCAATCGGTGCTGGCCTATCACGACGCCCAGATGGACTATGCGTCAGTCGATCGGGACGGTGATGGCGCACTCGAATATGCGCAGAAAATCTTCAGCACCCCCGGCAAGCACGACGGACTCTATTGGGCACCAGACGATAGCGGCCAGATCAGCCCGCTGGGGCCTTCGTTCGGCAAAGCCATTGCCGACGAAGAATGGCATGGCTACCGCTTCCGCATCCTTCATGGCCAGGGGCCTTCGGCACCGGGTGGTGCCTACAGTTACCTCATCGGCGACAAAATGAGCCGCGGCTTTGCCCTGATTGCCTGGCCGGCGAAATACAACGACACCGGGGTGATGAGCTTCATGATCAGCCACGAAGGCCAGGTGTTCGAAAAAGACCTGGGGCCCGAAGGTGAAAAACTGGCGCTGGCGATGAAGCGCTTTGACCCCGATGACAGCTGGCAGGAGGTGGCGGCAGATCAGGATCAGGATCAGGAGTAGCCCGCCGCAACCTGCTACGGGCTTGCAGAACTATTGAAACGACAGGACGAATCGCTCTTCGCGGCCCGGGCTGTCGTCACGGCCAGGTTGCTCAAGCTTGAATCCGCACCGGTCCAGTACCTTTCTGGAGCCCAGGTTTTCCTTGTAGGCATAGGCCACCAGTTGCGCAAGTCCCCAGCGCACCTGTGCCTGCTGGATCAGATGCCTCAGCGCCCGTGTTGCCAACCCCTGCCCGCACACGCGCTGATCGACCCGGTAGCCCACTTCGGCAGACCCCATCGCCAGGTCGATGCTTTTCAGATTGGCTCGACCAACGATTGCCTGGCTTGAGTCCTCGATGACAAACGGGTGCCAGGCGCCGCTGGCCAAACCCGACAGATAGCTATCGATATGATCGGCGACACCGCGCAACGAATAAAACGCTGGGTCGCGCGCATCGATATGCGATTCGAACCATTCACGGTTGCGGATTTCGAACGCCAGTAAAGCCTCAGCGTCAGTGGTTTTCAGCTCGCGAACGTTAAACGAATCCATGCACTGCATCTCCTTTGCCTTGTGTCGAAACAGCGCAAGTCTATCGCATACCTGAACATCCCCGCCTTTCTTGAGCCTTGGCGACTTGCACAAAACATATGGATAAACGTATATTCGAATAACCATATGTACAGAGCCACGCCAATGCTCAACCCTGCCGTCGTATTCAAATGCCTGTCCGACGAAACCCGCGCCCGGGCCACTTTGCTCATCGCCCGTGAAGGCGAGTTATGCGTGTGTGAGCTGGTCTATGCCCTGGACGATAGCCAGCCGAAAATTTCCCGCCATCTTGCCCAGCTTCGCGGATGCGGCCTGCTTCTGGACCGTCGCCAGGGGCAATGGGTGTATTACCGGCTCAACCCTGATCTGCCGGCGTGGGTGCGTGATGTTCTGCAGACCACGCTGGCAGCGAACGCCGACTGGCTCAAGGACAACAGCACCCGCCTGAACGCCATGGGCGACCGCCCTCTCAACACTGCCGCCTGCTGCTGACCCTTCAACCGTCGAGAATCCACATGCTGACTGCGTTTTCCATTTTCCTGCTCACCATGGTGTTGGTCATCTGGCAACCCAAGGGCCTGGGCGTCGGTTGGAGCGCCTCCCTGGGCGCCGTTCTGGCCCTGCTGGCAGGCGTCGTGACGCTGCACGATATTCCGCTGGTGTGGGCCATTGTCTGGAACGCCACCGCGACCTTCATCTCGCTGATCATCATCAGCCTGTTGCTCGATGAGGCCGGGTTCTTCCAGTGGGCCGCCTTGCATGTGGCACGCTGGGCCAAGGGTGACGGACGACGCCTGTTCGTCTTCACGATACTGCTGGGGGCCGGCGTCTCCGCGTTGTTTGCCAATGACGGCGCCGCCCTGATCCTGACCCCCATCGTTGTTTCAATCCTGCTCGCACTGCGTTTTTCGCCAGCGTCCACCCTGGCGTTCGTCATGGCGGCCGGCTTTATCGCCGACACGGCGAGCCTGCCCCTGGTGGTGTCCAACCTCGTCAACATCGTTTCGGCGGACTACTTCGACCTGGGGTTTGCCGAATACGCGGCCATCATGGTGCCGGTCAATCTGGTTGCCGTGGCGACCACCCTTGTGGTGCTGTACCGGTTTTTCCGCCGTGACATTCCCCGGCACTACGCGCTCGATGACGTGATGGATCCGCGACGCGCCGTGCGTGATCCCCTGACCTTCCGCGTCGGCTGGATCGTTCTGGCCCTGTTGTTGGTCGGGCTGTTTGCCCTGGAGCCCCTGGGCATTCCGGTCAGCGCCATCGCAGCGGTCTGTGCCGCGCTGCTGTTCGCCGTGGCGGCGCGCGGGCATGTGATTTCCACCCGCCGGGTGCTGCGTGAGGCGCCCTGGCAGGTCGTGATCTTTTCCCTGGGCATGTACCTGGTGGTGTACGGGCTGAAGAACGCCGGACTGACCACCTACATGACCATGGCCCTGAACCGCATGGCCGAGTTCGGCATCTGGGGCGCCGCGCTGGGCACCGGCCTGCTTACGGCCTTGCTGTCATCGGGCATGAACAACATGCCCACCGTGCTGGTGGGCGCACTGTCGATTCAAGCCAGTGACGCCACCGGCGTAGTGCGTGAAGCCATGATCTACGCCAACGTCATCGGCTCTGACCTGGGCCCCAAGATCACCCCCATCGGCAGCCTGGCCACCCTGCTCTGGCTGCATGTTCTGGAGCGCAAGGGCATCCGCATTACCTGGGGTTACTACTTCAAGGTCGGCGTGGTCCTGACGCTGCCGATCCTGCTCATCACCTTGTCTGCCCTGGCCTTGCGCCTGAGCGTCTAGCCCTGTGCGCCTGCAAAGAGGAGTCACCATGCGCGTTCTGTTTATGTGTACCGCCAACAGCTGTCGCAGCATCCTGTCCGAAGCCATGTTCAACCATCTCGCGCCAGAAGGCTTCGAGGCGATCAGTGCCGGCAGCTTCCCCAAGGGACAGGTGCTGCCCCGCAGCCTGAGCACCTTGCAAGAGGCCGGCATTGCCATCGACGGCTTGAGCAGCAAAGGCAACGAGGCTTTCGAAGCCAACCCGCCGGACATCGTCATCACGGTCTGCGACAAGGCTGCCGGCGAAGCGTGCCCGGTGTACTTCGGACCGGCACTGAAAGCCCATTGGGGCCTGGAAGACCCCTCGGACATAACGGGTGATGAAGCACGGATAGCGGCGGCGTTCCACTCAACCCTGGCGCGCATCGAAACGCGCTGCCGGGCGTTCCTCGAACTGCCTTTTGCACAACTTGACCGCGATGCATTGAAGCGCGAACTCGAACGCATCGGCACGCTTTGACCGGAGCCCTTATGACCCATTCCCTGCCCAATCTCGACACGGCACTGACCCCACCCATCGCCCATGGACGCAACGACCAGCACAAGCCGCGCATCCTGTTGTTATACGGCTCGACTCGTGCGCGGTCGTTCAGTCGCCTGCTGGTCGAGGAAGCAGCCCGGTTGCTCGAACACTTCGGCGCCGAGACGCGGATCTTCAATCCATCCGGCCTGCCGCTGCCGGACGACGCGCCCTCCGATCACCCGAAAGTCCAGGAACTGCTCGAACTGATGCAGTGGTCTGAAGGACAGGTCTGGTGCTCGCCAGAGCGCCACGGCTCGATGTCTGCAGTGTTCAAGGCGCAGATCGACTGGGTGCCGTTGGCGTTGGGGGCCATTCGCCCAACCCAGGGTAAAACCCTCGCGGTCATGCAAGTCTGCGGCGGCTCCCAGTCCTTCAATGTGGTGAATCAGCTTCGTGTGCTGGGACGCTGGATGCGCATGTTCACCATCCCCAATCAATCTTCGGTGCCAAAGGCTTTTCTGGAGTTTGACGACGCCAATCGCATGAAACCCTCATCGCTGTACGACAGGGTGGTGGATGTCATGGAGGAACTGGTGAAATTCACCCTGCTGCTACGGGATCGCCCCGACCTGGTTGACCGCTACTCGGAACGCAAAGAGTCCGCGCAAGATCTGACTCAGCGCGTGAATCAGCGGTCGATCTGACTGTAGAGATTTGGCTCGATAGCCGAAAAAAGTCGCAAACCCATGACGTTCCAGGGCTTGCGACTCTTTGCCGATACGTCCCTCAAGTTCGCGGGACGTTTTCTACGGTATGCCTGCCGTGTTCATTGCAGAACGTACAGGCTCAGTTCTCTACCTCGACCGCGTCGAAATCCGCTTCGTCAGGAGCATCCGCCACATCCCTTCTGGCGTCCTTCGCCTCAACTTTGGCGGCCTCTCTGGCTGCCTTCGCGTCGGCTTTGGCGGCGTCCCGAGCGTCATCCGCGGTAGCCCGGGCAGCATCCCGGGCGGCATCTGCGTCGGCCTTGGCCGCGTCCCTCGCAGCATCCGCAGCGGCACGGGCAGCGTCTCTGGCAGCATCTGCGTCATCGTCCGCTACGCCAGCCGCTCTTGCGGCATCCCGGGCGGCATCTGCTTCAGCCCTGGCGGCGTCCCGAGCGGCATCTGCGGTTGCTTTTGCCGCATCACGAGCTGCATCCGCAGTCGCTCTTGCCGCGTCCCGGGCGGCATTGGCATCAGCCCTTGCAGCGTCCCTGGCTGCATCCGCGGCATCGTTGTCAGCGTCGTCCGCGTCGTTGTCATGGGCATTGCCCGGACCTTTGTTCCCGGCTACACCACCATGGTCAGCGTCGCCGCGTCCCGGGCCTCCATGACCGTCACCGTCATGGCCTGCGGCGCCATGATCGCCACCCTCTCCTCCATGGCCGCCGGCACCGTGACCGCCGTCACCACCACCGTGGCCACCGCCGCCGTCACCGCCACCGTGACCACCTCCGCCGTTTCCGCCACCGCCATTACCGCCACCGTGACCACCACCGCCTCCACCGCTGCCGCCATCCTTGGCATACACGCTGGAGAAACTACCGATGTAATCGGGCACCAGGACAGTCGATGCCGACAGGACGCCACCGATGGCCAGAGCCAATAAACATTTCTTGAGCAGCATGATGCACCTCCGCATGGAGTTGCGAACCCATCTCCGTATCGAACGCAATGTCCAGTGAGTTCCCGGCCGCCCCTTGGAGCAGCCGGCCAACCGGCACAGCCATCAATCTGCAACATTGACGAGCTATTGCGGTATACGCACGATCCCTCAGAGCCAGTTGGCATCGTTGCGTGGGAAACATTCCCACATATTTTTTTGGATAAGTGCTTTCAGCCCGAGTTCAAAAAAATAGAATCAGCACTGACGCATGGGTTGAGCAACAACTCCGGCTCACAGCAACCAAGCTGCCAAACTGACCGCAGCAACGAACCAGACCAATACAACAATCACCGCAGCAATTCTGTTCGCTGGCCGCTTCCTGTGGCTTTTCTCCCACTCACTCGCTTTGAACCGACACTCCTCGAGCACCTGTGCAGGCATCAAGCGAATAGCGAGCAGAATGCCAAGCGGCAAAATGATCACATCGTCCAGATACCCAAGCACAGGAATGAAATCGGGAATGAGGTCGATTGGACTCAGTGCGTACGCCACGACAAAAACCGAAATCCATTTGGGTAACCAGGGGGTTTGCGGATGCTGGTAGCAAAACCAGAGAACCATCGTCTGTCGTTTCAGGTTTCTGGCCCAGCCCCGTAAACGATCAAGCAGGTGTTTCATATCGGCATCGTCTGTACTTGAAGGGGCGTGCCTGCGAGCGTAGCGCCTTGGGTGATTGACAGCCATGAGTCGAGAGGGCTGCAGCCAAAAGCAGCCAGCCGTGACCGGCATGGAACGGCCAAAAGCGGTCGCTCCCGACGCTCATGAAGAACCACATGCAGCCTGTCCATCAGAAAGGAAGGGGCCTGTCCTGGACGACCCGTTTCATGACGAGCGTCGAGGTCAGCCGTTGCACGTTGGGTAACGTCGAGAGGCTCTCATCGTAAAGTCTCTGGAAGGCCGGCAGATCCTGGGTTACCACGTGCAGCAGGTAGTCCGGCTCCCCAAACAGACGCTGGGCATCGACCACCTGGGGTATTTCGACGAGCGCCGTCTCGAAAGCTTCTACAGCTTGCCTGTCACCCTCCCGAAGTGTGGCAAACACCATGGCGGAAAAGTTCAGGCCGAGTGCGCCAGGGTCCAGTCGTGCGCGATAACCCAGCAACACTCCAGACTCCTCCAAGGCCCTGACTCGCCGATGGCACGGGGAAAGGCTCAGGCCCACGCGCTCGGCCAGTTCGGTGACCGACAGGCGACCATCCTTTTGTAGCTCGGAAAGAATTTTTCGATCAATCCTGTCCATATAGAAGAATCTCCCAAACAGAGCCGTTTTGATGACCATCTTTGAAAGTAAATTCTAACAAGATTTCATTATTCTTCCTTCAATCATTCATTGCCGTGCAGCGCTGAAAACGATGCAGATGCGGCCTTTGACTCAAGGAGCAGGTAGCGTCATGACCTTTAGCGTTTTCGTTGCGTTCTGGGCAGTATCGATTCTGTTCATCATCACGCCGGGCGCCGATTGGGCCTACGCGATTTCGGCAGGGCTGAAGCATCGAGTCGTCCTGCCCGCAGTGGGCGGTCTGTTATCCGGCCATTTGATCGCCACCATGATTGTTGCCGGCGGTGTGGGCACATTGGTCGCCAACCATCCTGTGGCCTTGTCGGGGCTTACGGTTGCCGGAGCGGTTTACCTGCTTTGGTTGGGCGCCAACATGCTTGCCCGCCCTTCTACACCTCACGCGGATGAAACTCAGGCGTCGGGCTCATGGAAGCGCTGGGCGCTCAAGGGGCTTTGCGTGAGCGGGCTGAATCCGAAAGTGTTCCTGCTGTTCCTGGCGCTCTTGCCTCAATTTGCCGACGCGACCGCTCCCTGGCCCGTACCGATACAAATGATTGCGTTGGGACTCGTCCACACTGTCAGTTGTGGCGTGATCTACCTGCTGGTCGGATTTGGCTCACAAGTCATTCTTCGGGCGCGCCCTGCGGCCGCTCAACGAGTCAGCCGATTTTCTGGAGCCGCCATGATCATCATCGCGCTGGTGCTGCTGATCGAACAGACCCGCGGTTGATCCTTGATCGGCAATGCATTTTGCGTTTTAGCCACTGCTTCACCGCTACCATGGAGCGCTTATGAAAAGCCCGAGAGAACGTGCCGCCGATGGTCTCCAGGTCGGTGACCGATTCACCATAGTCCGCTGTTTTACAGAGGATGACATTCGTCAGTTCGCGCAAATCTCTCGAGACTACAACCCCGTTCACTGCGATGCGCGCTACGCGCAACTGCGCAGGTTCAAGGCGCCCATTGCCCATGGCCTTCTGACCGCCAGCCTCGTCACCGAAATTGGCGGGCAAATCGGCTGGCTGGCGACAGGGATGAGTTTCCAGTTCAAGCATCCCGTTTACGCGGGAGAACAGATCACCTGCCATTGGCTCGTCACTGACATCGATGAGCGGGGTCGCGCAAAAGCCGAAGTCATGATTTTCAACGCAGAAGGAGTCACTGTAGTGGAGGCGACAACCTCGGGTGTACTGCCGGGAACTGAAGAGCGCGAACGCCTCAAACAAATGCTTGCCGAGGGAGATCCCAACCAAGGTGCGGTCGTCATCAATGACGCACAGCCAGCCCCTTGGAGGATTACAACGCCATAAACTTGAACCCCCACAGGGCCGCCATACCAACCGCCAGTGTCAGGACTGTACTTCGAGTCTTCCAGGCGATCCATGCAGCGATAATAGCCGCGGGAATCTGGGGATTGGCGAACGCAAATTCACCCTGTCCATTGGGGTACACCACCGAGGGTGAAACCAGAGCTGCCAGCACGCTGGCCGGCACATACACCAAGGCTCGACTCAGCAGCGTGGGAATTCGCCACCGGCCATAAAGCTCGACAAAAGAAAGACGCATGACAAAGGTTCCGATGCCGACCGCCAGAAACATCCCCCACAAAGACAAATCACTCATGGGGTTTCCCTCTCGACGTGACTGGCTGAAGCACTGCTCAAGTTTTTTTTGCCGGTGCTTTCAATCAATAACCCTGCAATGACTCCACCCAGGGAAGCCGTTACCAACCCAAGGTTGTAGGGCAAACTTACCGCTGACACTGCAATCAGCCCCCCTGTTACCGCCGCCCCCAAGCTCGCCGCACCGCGTATGCCCGGAACGAGTAGCGCTAGAAACGAAAGGGGTACAGCAAAGCTCAACGACCAGGTCTCAGGAATGCTTGCGCCCAGATACACCCCTGCAAACACTGATAGCTGCCAGGTCAGCCACATGGCAACCGCTGTCCCGGCATAAAAATGGGGTGCGAACCGCCCCAGTTCACCTGACGAAAACTTCAGCGTGCAAAGAGCATAGGACTGGTCAGAAAGCAGGTAGGACACCGGCCACGTCCAGCGACGAGGCAAGTGGTGCAGATGAGGGGCTAACGAAGCGCTGTACATGATAAAGCGCAAGTTGATGATCAAGGCCGTGACCACAATCGTCACAGGCAAGGCGCCATTTTGCAGTAGCTGGAGTGCAACCAGCTGGGCGGACCCCGAGTAGAAGAGCAATGTCATTCCCATGCTCATGCCTGGCGACATGCCCATCTCGATCGCCATGACCCCGGTGATCAAGCCGAATGGAACGACACCGGGAGTCAATGGGATGAGCGTTCGAACGCCGTTTAAAAAAGCTTCTGTTGCTGTTCGGTATGTCATGTCGTGTCCTTCAGTCAAACTTTGGCTACACCCTTGCAAGCCGGAATCTAATTGCCTTTCGACCGATCTACCAGACTCAATAACGACGTCCCCTCTCCTTCTCTTAGAAAATTCTCGACTATCACCGTCACCCCAGCCCCATGACATCAACAGGCCGCAGCGAAGCGTGCACGAGGGGCGTCGGGTGCCGCGTTTTTTGAAGGGAGCAGCACCCATCCCGACATTCGTGGTATTCGGGATGAGTGTGCATACCGCTGTTCATCAGCCCGGTAAGTTACCGTTCCGAGACGTCGATCCAGATCGTCTTGATTTCGGTGTACTGATCGTGGGCCCAGATTGACTTGTCGCGCCCGCCGAACCCGGACTCCTTGTATCCACCAAACGGCGTGGATGCATCACCTTCACCGAAGCAGTTGACCGTCACGATCCCCGCGCGAATTTCGCGTGAAAGCTTGATGGCGTTGCGCAGGTTGTCGGTGTAGACCGAGGCTGCCAGGCCATACACCGAGTCATTGGCCAGGGCTATGGCCTCGTCAACGGTGTTGAACGTTGTCACCGCCAGCACAGGGCCGAAGATTTCTTCTTGGAACAGTCGGCTATCGACACCTACGCCATCAACAACGGTCGGTTCAACGAAAATATCGCTCTCGGTGTGGCCGCCATAAACGACGTCGAGCTTCTCAACTGCGGCTTGCTCCAGATAGGAGCGAACCTTCTCGAAATGCGCCTTGCTGACCATGGCACCCAGGCGATTTTCCGGATCCAGTGGATTGCCCATTTTCCACTCGCGCATTTGAACGCCGATGCGTTTCAGCAACTCGACCTTGATGTCGGCGTGTACGATCAAGCGCGAAGACGCCGAACAGTTCTCGCCCATGTTCCAGAATGCGCCATTGACGACGTGGCTCGCGACCAGATCCAGATCTTCAATGTCATCCATCACGACAGCCGGATTCTTGCCACCACACTCCAGCACAATGCGCTTGAGGTTCGAATCCGCCGCGTAGTTCAGGAACCGGCGCCCTGTTGCTGTCGAGCCGGTAAAGCTGACCATGGATACGTCCATGTGACGACCAAGCGGTTCGCCGACTTCACTGCCCCCGCCCGACAGCACGTTGAAGACACCGGCCGGCACGCCGGCCTCATAAGCCAACTCGGCGACACGCAGCGCCGTCAACGTGGTTTCCTTGGCGGGTTTGACGATGATGGAGCAGCCTGCGGCCAGTGATGGGCCGATCTTCCACGCCAGCATGAGCAGCGGGAAGTTCCAGGGCAGCACCAGGCCGACAACCCCGATGGCTTCTCGTACTACCAGGCTCAACGCGCCGGAACCGACCGGTGCGGTACTGTCGTAGATCTTGTCGATCAACTCTGCATGCCAGCGGATCATGTGAATGGTTTCCGGAACATCCGTGAGCTGGCACTCGCGCACGGGTTTGCCGCTATCCAGACTTTCCAGGACAGACAGCTCGTGCGAGTGCTGCTCCAGCAGATCGGCAAAGCGCAACAACACCTTCTTGCGCTCGCCTGGGCTCAGCTTATGCCAGCGTCCATCTTCGAATGCTTCCTTGGCCTTGGCCACCGCGAAGTCAACGTCTTGAGCGTTGCAGGCAGTAATCTCGGCCAGTACGTCATTGGTCGCAGGGTTGATTGTCGTAAACGTTTTGCCCGACACCGAGATGTAGGACGCCCCGTTGACGAACGACTGAGTCGGAAACTTCAGTTCCTGCGCGATGGCGGCATATTCTGCCGCGCTGAGAAGGCCAGTCATTTTGCGCTCCCGGTCACCTGGGCGACGTCACGTTTGAGCGTGGTGATGATGTCCTGCAAGGCCTGCTTCTCGTGGTCGTACAGGGGTTGCAGAGGCGAACGTACACCACCTGTGCGAAGACCATTCAACGCGCAGCCAACCTTGATCGACTGCACGAATTTTCCGCTTTCCAGGAAGTCCATCAGCGGCATGAAGGCGCTCATGATCTTGCGACCTTTATCGAAGTCCTTCTCGACGACACAGGCCTCGTAGAGCGCAACGTGCTCGCGGGGAATGAAGTTCGAGCCGGCGCAAACCCAGCTGCGCGCGCCCCAGGCGAAGAATTCCAGTGCCTGGTCATCCCAACCACAGGACAGGCTGATGTTCGGATACTCCCGTGCCAGACGATGGACTTGCGCCATGTCGCCGGAACTTTCCTTGATGGCCACGATGTTTTTGCTTTCGACAACGGCCGCGAAATACTCCGGCCCCATGCTGACGCCCATGCGTGCAGGGTAGTTGTAGAGCATGATCGGCAGGCCCGCAGCGCGATCCACGGTCAGCGCATGGATGGCGTTTTCCTTCTCGGTCGGCAATGCATAAGGCGGAGAGCCCACCAGAATTGCATCAGCCTTGATCTCACGGGCGGCCTTGGCATATTCGACGGAATCTTCAGTGCGGATTGCTCCGGTACCAATCACCAGTGGCAGCCGTGCGCCGATGACATCCTTAGCCTGGGTCGCCAGTTCGATGCGTTCTTGAGCAGTATGGGCGTAGTACTCGCCGGTCGAACCGCCGATGATGATGCCGTGTACTTTCGACTCGATCAGATACTCCAGCACGTCGGAGAAAGCCGCCTTGTCGATCTCACCGCTTGCGGTCAAAGGAGTGATTGCCGGGGTATAAATGCCTTCGAATTTCATGATTGCCTCTCCATCACTAAGGGAATGTTTTCCAACTTGGCGTCGACCGCCATTTGTCACGGCCCCAACGACTTAATTGGTAAGCGCCGCCGCATCACGCAAGTTCAGCGAACGTGTTTCGGGAGCCATGGCCCAAGCCGCCATCAGCCCGATAAAGGTGACCACTGCGGCCACATACATCGTGTTGCCGATACCCAGTGTCTGCAGCGAAACAGGTACCAGGTAAGTGCCGACAGCTGCTCCCACACGGGAAAGAGAAGTTCCAATGCCTACGGCAAATGCGCGAATTTCCGTAGGGAACAACTCGTTCGGATAAACAAGTTGCAGAACTTGTGCTCCACCGATGAATACCGCGTAGGCGCCGAACAGCAAGAGCACCAGAACTTCATTGCTGTTTGAAAAAGTCGCCAGCCCCAACAGAGCCAGACCAGACCATAGAAAACTGTGTATCAGCATGCAGCGCCGGCCAATCGTGTTGATCAGCCTTGTCGCGACCACACAACCCACAACAAACAACATCGTGATGGCCATGGAACCGTATGAGGCCCACGCCTCTTTCAGATTCAACGCAAGGAGAACCTTGGGGGCGAAGGCATAGACGGCAAAAACCGGAATAATCGAGCAGGACCAGAAGATCGAAACAAAGAACAAGCGTTTCCCGTACCCGGAATGAAGCAAATCCCGGAATGACATTTTCTTCTGGTCTGGCTCTTCAGGCAGGTCTCTAAGCGAATAGTGCTGACCGTACACACGCTTGATCACGCGTTCCGCATCACCCTCGCGCCCTTTGCTCAAGAGCCAGCGCGCAGACTCAGGTGTGCCAACACGCAGCAATAGCAGCACCAGCCCAATGACAGCGGCACTCGCCAGCGCATAACGCCAGGCGTCATCACCGCCCACACTCAGGATTGAAGTGCCGACAACGTAGGCGAATGCCGCCCCGGCAAACCACAGGATGGTCAACGCTGCGAGCCTGGGGCCACGTTGCTTTTTCGGCAGGAACTCGACCAACAAGGACGTGGCCACGGGGTATTCAATACCCACCGCCAGACCGATGATGAATCTGAGGGCGAACAATACCGGCGCTGACTCGACCCAAAACTGTGCCAACGAACAAAGAATGAACAGCGTTGGCCCAACGAAATAAACTTTTTTTCGACCCAGCTTATCGGTCAACCAGCCACCGATGAAACCACCAAAAAACACACCCATTAGAGCCGATGCTGCAATCATTCCTTGCCAGAACTCTGACAAATTCAGCGCTGAGGTAATTTGCATCATCGCTATTCCGATAATGCTAAGTACATACCCATCGACAAATGACCCGCCCCCGGAACGGGCCGTCAGCAAGCGATGGAAGTTATTGAGAGGAACATCCTCAATAGATGTATTAGGACTTGTCATTATTATCTCCTATTTTGCTTCGGCAATTCCCTGGACTGAAGCGCAAACCAAAAACCCAGGCAAACTAAAGCCGTCTCGATAAAAAACCACCGGACTTATTGAACCAGCCAATAAACTAAGAACTTAACGTTTAACTTGCCTGTTACAGTGATGCGTAATCAGCTTTCTTTCCCCGCCCGGCACTGTCCCCATAGCAAGTTCATATTCACGCCTGCTGAAAGCAGGGGTTCAGGCGGGTTTCTGTTAGGCCCCGGGGCCGACAATAGAAAATCGATAAGTGGATCTTTCTTGCCGGCCAGCCAGTCGGCCAACAAGGTCCCTGTCACAGTACCGCGGGTTACGCCCAGGCCATTGCAGCACAGTGCTCCGTAGACGTTGTTGGCCAGTTGCCCGAAGTGCGCCATGTGGTTACGCGACAACGCCAGCGACCCGCCCCAGGTGTACTCGAAATTGACATCGGGGAGCATGGGAAATCTGCGCTCAAACGAATCCTTGTGTCGCTGGCTAAACCGCTCCAGGTATTTCTGGTGGCTGCGTCCATCGGCATTGAAGCTGAAGCTGTTACGCACCAACAGGCGGTTGTCTGTTGTCCGGCGCAAGGTAGTGCCGAACGGATCGGCAGGAATCACGCCCCAATACGGTTTGCCGCCCAGACGTTCCTGCTCATCTTCCGTCAACTGCCGGGTGAGGCTGCCGTAGGTGAAGATCGGCAACATGCGCCCTTTCAAAAAACCGAAGCTCATGGCGAACGCGTTATTGGTCAGCAGCAACTTGTCCGCAACAATACGACCGTTGTTGTGAGTGAGGATGGTTTTGTCGCCGTACTCCACTTCGGTAATCGGCGTGTTCTCATAAAGCGTCACGTTGGCCGGCAGGCTGTCGGCCAAGCCCTTTACCAAGGCGGCCGGCTGGATGAGTGCCGTGCCTGGGGTGAACAGTGCCTTGCGATAGAAATGCGTGCCGATGTGATCCGGCAAGTCCTTCTCTTCGATCATTTCGTATTCTTGCCCGAGTTTGTCCAGGCCACGGCGATAAGCATCCAGAACCGAGATACCCCGGTCTTCAATGGCCGCCTGATACTTCCCGCACATGCGAAACTGACAGTCGATCCGGTGTTTTTCCACGAGATCCTTCAGAATGTGTTGCCCCGTCAGATTCAACGCCATACTGATTTTTGCCGTCTTGATATCGCCGATATAGTCTTCTGCACCGATATCGTGTGGCAGGTCGATGGCAAAACCGGCATTTCTGCCGGAGGCCCCGTAACCGACCTCCTGGGCTTCAATCAAAACAACCTCATCATCCGGGAAGTTCAGCGCCAACTGGCGAGCTGCCGCAAGCCCGGTAAACCCGGCACCCAGCACCACCCAGCGGGCTGAGCGAACGCCGGAGTGGGACGGACGGGCCACTCTCGGCTGGCTCAGGTGGAACCAGCCGCATGTAGAGTCATCTGCAGGTGTGTATCTGATTTTTGCCATTTTCGCGACCTGGGCTCTTTTATATTTGTAGTTACTAAAAGCGTCCCTTCTGCACGTTCTCGTCACACTGTTCATGCAAGTGGCATCGGTTCTGCTTTTTAGAAGGTAAGTGCTACATCCAACCCTTCCGGCGCGGCGTATTCGGACATTCGGCGTCGCGACAATTCCAGATGCGCGCGCACGATATCTCCCGCCAGAACCTGATCATGGTTTTCAATGGCGCTGATCATTTCGTCGTGTTGTTGCGCTGCCACTTCCAGGTCCGCTTGCATATCCACTGTCGTGGGATGGCGATAGAAGATTTTCCCCAGCCGCGCATGGTCGATCAGCAAGCGTTGCAGACTTGGCATCAAGTATGCGTTGTGAGCCATCCTGCCGATCTGCAAATGGAACTCGTCGTTGTAGAGCACGCGCTTCTCTACATCTTTTTCTTCGATGGCCGTGCGGAAGAACGCCTGGATGCGTTTCAACTCTGCAATCTCGGATGGCGTTGCATGCGCGGCCGCCAATTGGGTGGTGGCGATGTAAATCAGTGGCGCGGCCAGAAAGAAGCTTCTGAGCGACTGGTAGCTCATCGATGACACGCGCGCGGCACGGTTCGCTTCGAGATCGATGTAGCCTTCGGCAGCCATCTGCCGCATGAGCTCACGCACAGGTGGTCGGGAAAGGCCGAACTCGTCGCATAAGGCCAGTTCGTCCACGACGGCGCCCGGTGCCAACTCCATGCTCAGGATCCGGCGACGCAACGCCTCTCCCAACACAGCTTTACGGTCAACGGGCAGATCCGGGGAGGCCTGCAGATCGA
This sequence comes from Pseudomonas sp. B1(2018), assembly GCF_003097365.1. Taxonomy (NCBI): domain Bacteria; kingdom Pseudomonadati; phylum Pseudomonadota; class Gammaproteobacteria; order Pseudomonadales; family Pseudomonadaceae; genus Pseudomonas; species Pseudomonas sp. B1(2018). The sequence goes on along the minus strand of NZ_PYUK01000021.1, from coordinate 50,095 downwards.
GTTCTTTGGTAGCCATTTATCAGAAACCTTTGTACGGGTGAGTGAACGCTGTCTACTACCTGTATTCGAACTATAAAACAACATTATTCTTTGTGTCTACAATTAAAATACACAAACAAAACAACCCTGAACACCAAGCGACCAATGGCCGGTGAGGCTGTGGTTTTGCGGGGCTTCAAAGCGATCCCATGGCGCGAAAAAACCGCCATCGGCCCTCGTGCCTTGACGAGGAGTCAAAGAGTCATCGGGGGCACCGTTACTTGACCAGTCGGACTTCCTTCGACGGGCGATAACCAAAGTAGGAGCTGTAGCACTTGCTGAAATGGCTCGGTGAAACAAAGCCACAGGCAACCAGCACATCGACCTGGGAGAGTTCCGTATGCTGCAGGAGCCGTCGCGCTTCGGTGATGCGCAACTCCAGGTAATAGCGTTGCGGGGTAGTTCCCAACTGCTCCCTGAACAGGCGCTCGAGTTGCCGGCGTGAGCGGCCGGCGTAAGCCGCCAGTTGCTCCAGTTCCAGGGGCTCCTCAAGGTTGGCATCCATCAGCTTGACCACCTCGCGCAGCGGTGCACTCAAACAGATATTCTCTGTCGGCTTGATGCGTCGGTAGCGAGACTCCTCAAAAGCAAGAATGTCCTCGATGCCCTCGACCAGGGCTTTGTCGTGCAATCCCTTGATCCAGTCCAGCGCCATATGGAATGCCCCGGAAGGGCTGGAGGCTGTAAGCCGGTCTCGATCGATCACGTAAGGCTCACTGCTGACCTGCGTCGCCTTGCAGAACTCGGCAAGCGCGGGACGGTGCTCGGGATGAATGGCGCAACGGTAACCCGCGAGCAATCCGGCGCGCCCAAGGAACCATGCGCCATTCCACAGCCCGGCGAGAGTGATGCCCAGGCCAGCGGCTGTCTTGAGCAAATGGATGAACTCATCGGACGCCCTGAGCTCTGTCCTGTACCCGCCACAAACGACCAGCAGATCGAGGTCTTGAAGCACCGAACAATTGATACGGGCATCTGGCCGGATGACCAGGCCCAGATCACTGATGACCTCCCCGTCGTTCAAGCCGAACGTGCGGGAGGAGAACAGCCTGGGGCGCAGAAGATTCGCCGTGACAATCGTATCCAGCGCCTGGGTGAAAGCGGGCAACGAGAAGTGCTCGAGCAGCAGGAATCCCGCTCGAACCATTTGCGTCGGCTGGTTGGGGTTGTCACTCACATAGCGAAGATTTTTCCCCTTCATGCCTCCGCTGAACTGGCGTCTTTCGATCAATCTTCGATCCACTTTTTCACGTTATGGAATGCATCATTTGCTGCATTGAAAATGCCCATCATCCTGACGCCACTCCGGTCTGCTCAAGCAAGCTGAAAGCCATGACGAAGGGGATCCTTGTCGTCGACAAAAATGGTGTTGTGGCCGGTGATTTGTGCCCAGCCACCGATACTGGGCCTGATTGCGTCAAACGCTCCCACTTTCACCGACGCTTCGACTTTGCCTTCGAAGATCGTACCGATCAGGCTTTTGTTGCGATACGTATCCCCGACCTTCAAGCGTCCTTTGCCAAACAGTTGAGCCATTCTTGCCGAGGTACCGGTACCTCCAGGCGAGCGATCAATTGCCTTGTCACCGTAGAACACTGCACCGCGCCCATCAGCGGCTGTTGAGTGCTCTTCATCACACCAGATGACATGGTGAACACCGCTGATTCTACTGTTTTCCGGATGCACGGGATCACTGACTTCCGCCAGCGCGGCGCGCAGCTTCTGACTCAGGCTGACGATGTCTGCCGTCGTCAATCCATTCAAGCCAGGCCAGTTTTCCTGCGGCTCGACCACCGCATAGAAATTACCGCCATAGGCAATGTCAACGACGAGCTCGCCAATGCCAGGCACATTGACCACCACATCGGCGCTGTGCAGATAGCTGGCTACATTGAACAGCCGGATGGAGTCGACATATTCACCGTTCATGGTGTAGTCGACATCCACACGACCTGCCGGTGTCTCGATGGCCAGCCGACCAGGTTCGCGAGGTGTGACCAGACCTTCTTCGATGACCACGGTGGACAAACCGATGGTACCCGCCCCACACATGGGCAGACACCCGCTGACCTCGATAAACAAGGCACCAAAGTCGCAATCATCACGGGAGGCTGGATAAATGATCACGCCTGACATGATGTCGTGCCCACGAGGCTCAAACATCAACGCCGTGCGTACCCAGTCATGATCACGAACGAAAATCTCGCGTCGTTCCGCCATCGACACGGAGGGCAATAATGGCCCGCCCCCCGTCACGACGCGAACCGGGTTCCCGCACGCATGGGAATCAACACAAAAAAAGCTACGTCTCATTCTGAAAGTCTCTCACACGAGTTTGCGCGGGGAGTGACGCTGCAACGCGCCGCGAGACAGCCGATCCAGAAGGAGTGCGACAGCGACGATCGCGAGGCCGGCACGCAAGCCCAACCCCATCTCCATCCTGGTGAGGCCTCGGGTGACTTCAGCACCTAGTCCACCCGCCCCCACCAGGCCTGCCAACACCACCATTGCAAGCGACAGGAGGATGCATTGGTTCAGTCCCACCAACAGCGTCGGCGCGGCAGTCGGCAATTCGATCTTGAACAGTATCGCCCTCGGCGAAGCACCGATGGCCTGGCCCAGTTCAAGGAACTCCTTGGGCAGTTGCTTAAAGGCAAGGGTCGTCAGTCTGAGCATAGGTGGAATGCCGTAAACGATGGTCGCAATGATCGCGGGCACCCGTCCCAGGCTGAACAGCATCACGGCAGGGATCAGGTAAACCCAAGGCGGTACGGTTTGCATGATGTTGAGGATCGGCAGGAACGCCTCGTCGACCCGTTTCACTCGTGCTGCCAGAACGCCGAGCGGAAAGGCGATGGATACTGAAATCAGCACCGCAACCGAGACCAAAGCAATGGTTTGCATAGACGCGACCCACAGCCCGGAGAACAGACAGAATGCCAACATCAACCCGGCAAACAGCGCCACTTTTTTGTTGGCAAAGAAGAATGCCAACACCACTACCCCGCCGATCAGGGCATAGGGATGCGGTGCAAGCAATGCACCCTCAACGCCGCCCAGTACCGCCTCGATCACCTGGCTGATGGCTTTGAACAGACCGTGCAAGTTGGCGTTGAGCCAATCGACGGCGGGTGCCAGGAATGCGCCTGGTGAAAAATGGATTTCTGCAGCAGTCATTTCGATTCTCCCATCCGGGAACGCGCGGCGCTCTGCGCCAACCGATCCAGAATCATGGTCAGGATCACAATGGCAATGGCGGCGTTGATCGACTTGGCGATGTCCAGCGTGCGAACCGCGCCATAGATCGACTCACCCAGGCCGCCGGAGCCGACGATGCCGGCAATGACCACCATGCCGAATGCCATCATCAGACTCTGATTGACCCCGGCCATGATGCTTGGCATGGCAAACGGCAGGCGGATCTTGAAAAACATCTGCCACCCGGTGACGCCGCTGGCGTCCCCCAGTTCGATGAACTCTTTTGGCGTCATGCGAATCCCCAGGGAGGTCAGGCGCATGGCAGGTGGCACAGCCACTATAAAAGTCGCCAACAGTGCCGTGGCGGTGCCATAGCCCAGCAGCGCAATGGCCGGCAGCAAGTAGATGTAGGGCGGCATGGTCTGGATCAGATCCAGGAACGGATCCACCACCCGGTCAAACGAAGGTGCGAGACCCGCCAGCACGCCCAGTGGAATCGCTACCACCAGCGCAAGCACCGTAGCGGTCAGCACCAGGGCAAGGGTGCTGACTGTTTCTGGCCATAAACCGATGACATCACAAAACAACAAGGCCAGGCCGGTAAGGATTGCGAAACGCAAACCGACGGCCCGCCAGCCGATCAGGGCAATGACTATCGCAATGACGTAGTAAGGTGGATAAGCGATGCACCACTGCACGCCTTCGTACACGCCCTTCAAAAACGCATTGGTCGTGTCGAACACTGACTCTCCATTGTCCATCAACCATTCAAGGCTCGAGTCGACGACCGAATCGAACTGGTTGGAAAAGTCAGGCGTGCTCATGTCGACGCCTCCAGTGCAGTGGCGGCCTTCGATACCGCGAACTCGTTTGGAATACCTTGAACGCCACGCAGCAAATCACGCGGGGTAATGATCCCCACCACCACCCCGTTATCGACCACAGCGAGTGCGTCGCGCTCGGACTTCATCGTCAAGCCGATCAGCTCGTTGATATCCGCGTCGACTGAGGTTTTGGTGAGTCTGGCGATGTCGCAACCGGGGTTTGCTACCTTGAACGGCTCGACGGGCGTCATGACAGAGCCGGCCCTGACCAGATGCAACCTGGAGATACCGGCGACAAATTCCGCAACGTAATCATCCGCCGGGTTGAGCACGATCTCCTCGGCAGTCCCCACCTGAATGATCGCGCCGTCCTTCATGATCGCGATCCGGTCGCCGATACGAATCGCTTCGTCCAGATCGTGAGTGATGAAGACAGCAGACTTGCCCAGTTCCTTGGTCAGTTGGCGGAACTCATCCTGCAATTGCCGACGAATCAACGGATCGAGTGCACTGAAAGGCTCATCCATCAGGATCACTTCCGGGTCTGCGGTGATTGCCCGAGCCAGCCCTACCCGTTGCTGCATGCCCCCGGACAGTTCGCTGGGGTAGCGTGACATCCAGTCGCTCAACCCGACTTTCGTCAAGGCCTGCTCGGCAACCTTGTAGCGCTCGGCCTTACCCACGCCTTGTACTTCCAGTCCAAACGCCGTGTTCTCCAGAACCGTACGGTTAGGCAGCAACGCAACGCTCTGAAAAACCATGCCGATGTGACGCGCTCTCACCTCCCGCAGCTGTGCGGCATTCAAGGACGAGAGTTCTTTGCCCTTGACTACAATCTTGCCGGCGCTGGGTGTGATGAGTTTGTTCAACAGCCTTATCAGGGTAGATTTGCCACTGCCTGACAATCCCATGATGCAGAAGATCTCTCCCCGGCGTACCTGGAGACTGACATCCGAGACCCCGACCACGCAGCCGTAGTTTTGCAGGATCTGAGTCTTGGTGAGCCCCTGCTGAACAACGGCATTCATCGCAGCAGGTGCGGCTTTCCCGAAGATTTTCCAGACTGACTGGCAATCTATCAGCACTTCGTTGGTATCAATGTTGGGCGTTGTCATTTTTCGTACCCGTCGAACCAGTTTTTCTGGTTTTTCTAATGAATCAAAGGGCGGCAGTGGCGTTTAAAAGGCGTTTAAAAAGGTGCTCGTTATTTCTTTATGTTTTCCCAGCGCTTCAAAAGCTCTGCGTGCCCATCAGTCCAGCCCTGAATGGCCTGCTCCATGGTCTTGCCATCCTTTACTTCACCGTTGATTGCAGTGATATCTGAAATCGGCACGTACACGCTGGCCATTACCTCACGCGCACGTGGGTATTCCTTTGAGAAGTCTTTATGACCAATCCAGTAGTAACCTTGTGGCGGAGGAAAGACACCCTTTGGATCCTTGAGGAACTTCAGGTCAAACTTCTGCGCCATCCATGAAGGCTCCCACACAGTGACGGCAACCCACTCTTTACGATCGACTGCCGATTTCAATGCGGCTGTCATGGCAGCGGTACTGCCCTCGAGCAGTTGCAACTTGATGCCGTAGTCCTTGACCGCCTTGCTCGCATCATTCATCAAGCCCGAACCTGGTTCGATACCGATGATCTTGTTGCCGAATTTCTCGGCGTTGTCATTGAGTTGTTCGATTGAGTCGATGTCGACGTATTTAGGTACGGCGATCGCCTGGTAAAGGCCATAGGAAACCGGAGAGAGTTTTTCCAGACGGTTCTTGTTTTTGTTCCAGTAGTCATTCGCCGCGTAGTCGGTTTGCGAGGCAAGAACCTGGATATCACCTTTGGTCAGAGCGGCATAAGCAATGCCCCACTCGGAAAACTCGATGACTTTTACGCTATAACCGGAGTCTTCAAGCACCTTTTTGGTAATACCGGTAATGGGTGTCAAGTCTTCCCAGGTCAACGTGCCCAGGGTGATTGTTTTTTCTTCCGCATGAACAGGCAGCATTACCATGCCCATCATTGCGACCGCGCACACTGCCTTCCAAATCTTCTTCATGGCGTTCCTCGATCTACATTAAAACTTATTATATTAGCCTCTAAACAATAGAGGCCCGTGGTGCACAGCTGTAAGCTCACCATCTGTTTGCGTTATTGTTGCCTATCAATCTATAAGCGGATTGATACTCAATGCCGTCGTTTCTTCGGCATTAACTTGTATCGAGCCTCGGCCAATCAAGCGAGGATCGGTATTACTTAAGAGGGAATGGCAGGTCTGCGTTCATCCCATGGGGCGCGATAAACATTTCCATGTTCTCGCGAGATAACTCCCAATGTTCAAAAACCAGATCGACTACAGCGTTCTCGTCACGATTCTCAATGGCTTCAATAAAAGAATCGTGGTGTTCTGCAGAAAGCTCTAGCCGCTGCTCCATGTCCTCATCACGAGGGCGGAAAAATGTATGGCCAATGCGTGCATGATCAATCAGCAGTCTTTCGAGGCTGGGCTCGAGGTATTGATTACCTGACATTTCGCCCATGATTGCGTGGAATCGATTGTTTTCCACGACCATCATCAGGGCATCACGCGAAATCGTGGCGGCACGAAAACGGCGTTGCGTTTCCTTCAGGTCGACCAGTTGATGAGCCTTGAAATTCTGAACGGCCAGGCGACCTATCGCGGCGTACACCATGGGGGCAACCAGGAAAAAGTTTCGCAGCGTCGAGTGATTCATGGGAATCACTCGGGCACCCCGGTTTTCCCTGATATCGATGTAACCCTCGCCCGCCAGACGCCGAAATACTTCTCGCACCGGGGTTCTCGAAAGCCCGTACCGCTCACTGATGGCGACCTCGTCCAGCGCCTCGTCAGGATCGAGTTCCATCGTGAGGATCTGACGCTTGAGATCATCATAAAGAGTGCTCTTGCCGTTTTTCACAATGACCTCCCGAGGCAGTCAAATCAGCGGTGACGGCTTGTTGTTGAATTCAGATTCGCACGGGTTCTGGGTGTCGTCAATGCTTTGTATTTTTTATGTATACACAGAAAATACTGTAAGAACACACATAGAAAATAGATTATTTACTTATAAATCATGCAGTTATATTTCAATGATAAAAATCAGTTGGTCGTTAACGGAAATGTAACCTGTCGCAAATTGAACGCCCCTTCGGCTCCTTGATCGGGTAGCAGTTCGAATCGGATGTCTGCGTACGCCACCCGCAAGACCGCAAACGACATGCTATTGCCATGACCCAACGACAGGGATCGCTTGGCAGTCTTCAAAATGATGTCGTAGTAAAGGCACCCCGCGCCAACACCCAACGCAGACACGTATCCACCCACAAATTCCCTCCTTGCCAGCGGGATAAATAGCCAGCTATTGGTTAACGAAAGTCTGAAGTATTCATTTGAACTTTCGGATTCTTTCGCCACTCGGCCTGTGCCTAACATCGGCTCCACAGCGAACCAGCCTCGGCATCGCTCAGTGGCATCAGGTTACGCAGGGATCCGGTTTCGAAGTCCTCTGCCGCCACCGACCACTGATCGCTTCGCCGCCTGGTGCCGTCGAAGTGTTTTTGCAGCAGGCCCTGGGATTTTTGAGGATCACCGATGAAGCTGGAAATTTTCCGTACGCTGTGGGGTTACACCGCCAGCAAGGCCCAGGCGCTCGAAGAGCTGCTGCAAGCGGGCTTTGATGGCATGGAAGCGCGCCTGCCACTGGACGCCCGCGAACGGGCTGAGTTTGGCGCCTTTCTCCAGGCCAACCGCCTGGGCTATATCAGCACCGTCTTCAGCGCCTACGACGTGCTGCCGGATCAGTCGGCAACGCCTGCCGTCCACCTCAATGACCTCGACCAGAAGCTCGCCTGGGCCGCTGAACTCTCCCCGCGCTTCGTCAACGTGCTGGCGGGCAACGACCGCTGGTCCCTGGCGCAACAGGTGGAGTTTTTTGGCCAGGCGCTGGAGCTGGCGCGCAAGCACGGTCAGGTCTGCAGTTTCGAAACCCATCGCTCGCGTTCGCTGTTCAATCCCTGGGTGACCCTGGAGTTGATCCGGCAACTGCCCGATCTGCTGTTCACCAGTGACATCAGCCATTGGGTCGTGACCTGCGAGCGTCTGTTGAATGATCCGGCCGATGACCTGAGCGCGTTCATCGAGCGGGTTCACCATATCCAGGCCCGGGTCGGTTATGACCAGGGGCCACAGGTTCCGCACCCGGCGGCGCCCGAATATGCAAAAGAACTGGCCTTCCATCAGCAGCACTGGGAAAGCATCTGGCGCTCGCAGCAGGCCCGCGGCTACCAGGTCAGCACCCTGACCCCGGAATTCGGTGCCGACGGCTACCTGCATCACTTGCCCTTCACCAATGTCCCGGTCGCCGACCTGTGGTCGTTGAACGTGTGGATGGGCCAGACCGAGCGCGAACACTTCGAGCGTTTCCACCACTCAAGCCATCCTTAGGGAGCCGATGCGTCATGCCTGACAATAAAAACAACAGCGCCAGCACTGACACACTCAAAGCCAACTTCAACAGCATCCCGGTGGTCAACATCGCCGGTCTGTTCAGCTTTGAACTGGAACACCGCCTGGCCGTGGCCGAACAATTGGGGCGCGCCGCCAGCGACGTCGGGTTTCTCTACATCACCGATCACGGTATCGACCCGCAACTGATCGCCAACCTGCGCAAGGCGGCCAAGGACTTTTTCGACCAGCCCCTCGACACCAAGATGCGCCACTACATCGGCACCTCGCAGACCCACAAGGGTTTTGTGCCCGAAGGCGAAGAGGTCTATTCCAAGGGCAAACCGGACCACAAGGAAGCCTTCGACGTCGGCTTCGAAGTCCCGGCCGATGATCCGCTGGTGCTGGCCAACACCCCCTTGCTGGGGCCCAACGACTGGCCGCAGCTGGCAGGTTTCAAGACAGCGGTGCAGGCCTATTATGAAGCGATCTTCGCCCTGGGCCGGCGCCTGTTCGGCGGTTTCGCCCTGACCCTGGGCCTGGAAGAAAACTACTTCGACAGCCTGGTCACCCGTCCGCCGTCGAAGCTGCGCCTGATCCACTACCCGTTCGACGGTGCCGCCCATGACGCACCGGGTCTTGGCGCCCATACTGATTACGAGTGCTTCACCATCCTCCTGGCTGACAAACCCGGCCTTGAGGTGATGAACAATCTTGGCCAATGGATAGACGCACCACCGATTGCCGATGCCTTCGTGGTCAACATCGGCGACATGCTGGAGGTGATGACGGCAGGCGCATTCGTTGCCACTGCGCACCGGGTGCGCAGCGTGAAGGAGGAGCGTTATTCCTTCCCGCTGTTTTATGCCTGTGACTACCACACCCAGATCAAACCGCTGCCCGGGTTCGCCCAGGCCGGCAACGACTACGAAGAGATCACGATCGGCGAACACATGTATGGCCAAGCGCTGCAGACCTATCAGTATCTGCGCCAGAGGGTGGCCAACGGGGACGTTCAACTGCCAGGCAAGGCACGCAAGCCCGCCAGTTTCGGACATTTGAAAAATCAGGCGCAACCGTCCTGATTGAAGTTTTCAGCTAAACCCCTACCTATGCCGGAGTCAGTAAAAATGAAAAACAATAAAAAGAACCTCTTGTGCCTGGCTGTGTTGGCAGCCGGCATGTTCGGTGCCTCGGTGAGCATGGCCGCATCAGATACGTTCAAGGTCGGCATGGAGATCACCTACCCTCCTTTCGAGTCCTATGACAAGGACAAGAATGTGGTGGGTTCGGACCCCGAGCTGGCAACGGCACTGGCCAAGCACATGAACGCCAAGGTGGAGTTCGTCGACACCAAGTTCCCGAGCCTGATCCTGGGCCTGAACTCCGGCAAGTACGACGCGATCATTTCCGGCATGTACATCACCCCGGAGCGCCAGACCCAGGCGCAGACCATCGCGTACGCCAACACCGGCGCCGCGGTCATGGTGCCCCAGGGCAGCGAGATCAATGCGAAAAAACCTGAAGACCTGTGCGGCCTGAAGCTGGGCCTGGAACAGGGCACGACCTGGGTCAAGGAATTCAGGAAGCTGTCCGACGAATACTGCGTGCCGAACAACAAGGGCGCCATCACCGTCAGCGAGTACCCTTCGGCACCCGAAGTGACCCAGGCCCTGCTGTCCAAGAACATCCAGGCCCAGGTTGAAATCGCCGGTGCCGCGAAAATGATCGCGGAAAAGACCAATGGCCGGGTCGTGATCACCACCGAGCATCCGATCTATCAGCAAACCCTGGGCATCTTCGTCAAGAAAGGTAACGACGAGACCTACCAGGCCGTGCAAAAAGCCTTCGAGGAAACGAAAAAGAGCGGAGAATACGCAGCAATCCTCAAGAAATACGGCCTGGAAGAACCGACCGCCAACTAAGAACCTGCCCTTGTAGTCTGGTTATCTGCCGCCCCTGCACGGGGGCGGCAGATCGAGGTGTCCCATGCAATTCGATTGGTCGTATTTCTTCTCCCTGTTCTCCCTGCCGGACTTCTGGAATGCCTGCGTCACGGTCATCCAGCTCAGTGCCCTGGCCTGGTTCATCGGCATGCTGCTGGGTTTTGTCCTGGCCACCGCCAAGCTGTCCCAATCGCCCTTGCTGCGCATTCCCGCAGCGGTCTACATCTGGTTTTTCCGCAGCATCCCGTTGCTGGTGCTGGTGGTGTTCGTCTACAACCTGCCGCAGTTGTTTCCCGGGAGCGGACCGATTCTGTCCAACCCCTTCTACGCAGGCCTGCTGGCCCTGGTGGTCACTGAAGCGGCGTACATGGCGGAGATCCATCGTGGCGGCCTGATTTCCGTGGCCAAGGGCCAGAGGGAAGCCGGACGCGCGCTGGGTGTCGGCGTGCTCGGCATGCAACGCCTGATCGTGATCCCCCAGGCGTTCCGTATTTCGCTGCCCACCCTGATCAATGAATACATCACGGTGGTCAAGCTGACTTCGCTGGTCTCGGTCATCTCCCTGACTGAAATCCTCACGGTCGGCCAACGCCTCTATGCCACCAACTTCCTGGTCATGGAAACCCTGGCGGCGGTGGGCGTCTACTACGTGTTGATCGTCACCGTATTCGGTTATTTCCTGCAGCGCCTGGAGCGTTACCTGGACCTGAACTTCCGCAAGCCGCACACACTCGACGCGGCCACTATTGCCAAGTTCAAGGCCAGCGCCGAAGCCTTGCCCGACATTGCACGCAAAGCCGCAGGCAACACCACCACGCCGATCCTGCAACTGAACAACATCCAGAAGAGCTATGGCACCCACAAGGTGCTGCTGGGTATCGACCTGAATGTCGACTACGGCCAGGTGGTCTCGATCATCGGGCCATCCGGCTCCGGCAAGACGTCGCTGATCCGCACGGTCAATGGCCTGGAAAGCATCGATACCGGCGACATCAAGTTGTTCGGCGAAACGTTCATCGAAGCCTCGGACAAACCCAACGGCTCGCGCCTGCGCAAAGGCGTGCGGCACATCGGCATGGTGTTCCAGAACTTCAACCTGTTCCCGCACCGCACCATCCTCGACAACATCACCCTGGCACCCCGGTACCACGGCCAGCCGGGCGAGCTGAGCGAGCATCGTGCCTATGCGCTGCTGGACAAGGTCGGCCTGCTGGCCCATGCCCACAAGTACCCGCACCAGCTCTCCGGCGGCCAGCAACAGCGCGTGGCGATCGCCCGGGCCCTGGCCATGGAGCCGCAGATCATGCTGTTCGACGAGCCGACCTCGGCCCTCGACCCGGAACTGGTCAACGACGTGCTCAACGTGATCCGCGACCTGGCCAGGGAAGGCATGACCATGCTGATCGTGACCCACGAAATGGACTTTGCCATGTCGATCTCCGATCGAGTGATCTTCATGGAGAACGGCAACATTCAACTCGATGCCGCCCCTGAAACCATTCGCTGCGAAGCTGAAGGCGAGAGGGTACGACGCTTCATGGGCATCGGTGCCCGCTCGCCAAACCTGTCTACAGTGGTGGATCACGCATGAATCTTGGAATTGCAGGACGTTGGGCGCTGGTGTGCGCCGCCAGCAAAGGCCTGGGTAAAGCCTGCGCACAGGCACTCGTTACCGAAGGCGTGAACGTGGTGATTACCGCACGGGGCGAAGACACGCTGAATGAAACAGCCCGTCAGCTGAGGGCGATAAATCCTGAAGTGACGGTCATCGCCGTGGCTGGGGACATTTCCACGCCCGAGGGTCGGGCGGCGGCGCTCAAGGCCCATGAGCATTTCGATATCCTGATCAACAACGCCGGCGGCCCTCCTCCCGGGGATTTCCGCGAATGGAATCGCGACGCCTGGCTCAAGGCGCTGGATGCCAACATGCTGACCCCTATCGAGCTGATCAAGGCAACGGTAGACGGCATGGCGGCACGCGGATTTGGCCGGATCATCAACATCACCTCGAGCGCCGTGAAGTCCCCGATCGAAAGCCTGGGCCTGTCCAACGGCGCGCGCAGTGGACTGACGGGGTTCATCGCGGGGCTGGCCCGGCAAGAAAACATTGCCAGCCGCAATGTGACGATCAACAACCTGCAACCGGGCTCGTTCGACACCGATCGACTGCGCGACAACCTGGTCGCTGCTGCCCACGAAATGGGGCAAGACAGTGAGGCATTCCTTGACGAATGCCGTCGTGAAATTCCTGCCAAACGCTTCGGCTCACCCGAGGAGTTCGGTGCGCTGTGCGCCTTCGTCTGCAGCAGACATGCAGGCTACCTGACCGGGCAGAATCTGTTGATCGACGGCGGGGCCGTTCGCTCCAGCCAGTGATGACGGCACAACTGTCTTCCCCAAGCTCCTGTAGGAGCTGTCGAGTGCAACGAGGCTGCGATCTTTTGATTTTCAAAAACAAGATCAAAAGATCGCAGCCTGCGGCAGCGCCTACAAAAAGCGCTGCAGACGCCATGCTCCTGTAGGAGCTGTCGAGTGCAACGAGGCTGCGATCTTTTGATTTTCAGAAGCAGGATCAAAAGATCGCAGCCTGCGGCAGCTCCTACAAAAAGCGCTGCAGACACCATGCTCCTGTAGGAGCTGTCGAGTGCAACGAGGCTGCGATCTTTTGATTTTCAAAAGCAGGATCAAAGGATCGCAGCCTGCGGCAGCTCCTACAAAAAGCGCTGCAGACGCCATGCTCCTGTAGGAGCTGTCGAGTGCAACGAGGCTGCGAGCTTTTGATGTTCAGAAGCAGGATCAAAAGATCGCAGCCTGGGGCAGCGCCTACAAAAAGCGCTGCAGACGCCATGCTCCTGTAGGAGCTGTCGAGTGCAACGAGGCTGCGATCTTTTGATTTTCACAAGCAGGATCAAAAGATCGCAGCCTGCGGCAGCTCCTACAAAAAGCGCTGCAGACGCCATGCTCCTGTAGGAGCTGTCGAGTGCAACGAGGCTGCGATCTTTTGATGTTCACAAGCAGGATCAAAAGATCGCAGCCTGCGGCAGCGCCTACAAAAAGCGCTGCAGACGCCATGCTCCTGTAGGAGCTGTCGAGTGCAACGAGGCTGCGATCTTTTGATTTTCAAAAGCAAGATCGCAGCCTGCAGCAGCTCCTGCAAAGCCACACCTCCCATTCCCTCAGGGCGACGGCAAGTAGTGCATCGTATGGGACTCCCCCATCAACAACGGACGATTCAATTCCGCACAAGCACGCAGATAGTCGGCTACCAGGGTGACCCGCTTGAGCTTGCGCAGGTCCTCGCTGTAATACATCCAGAACTGTCGCGTGACCTCCACCTCACCCGGCAGCACTTCGCACAGGCGGGGATCGGGGCCGGCGAGGAAGCAAGGCAGGATGGCCAGCGCCCGCCCTTCCAGGGCTGCATGGTAATGGGCGACCACACTGGTGCTGCGCAGGCGGCAGTTGGCGCCAGGCATCAGGTCGTTCAGGTAGAGCAGCTTGAAGCTGAAGGCCAGGTCTTCGACGTAGGTCACGAAGGGGTGGCTGGACAGGTCTTCGCGACAGCCGATCGACGGATGATTGGCCAGGTACTCCGGCGTCGCATACAGGCGCAGGCGGTAGTCGCACAGTCGCGAGCACACGTATGGACCGCGTTCGGGCCGCTCCAGGGTGATGGCGATATCCGCCTCGCGCCGTGACAGGTTGATGAAGTGCGGGACCGGCAAAATGTCCGCCGAGATATTCGGGTAGTGCTCGAGGAAGTGGCTCATCTGCGCCGTGATGAAACAGGTTCCGAAGGCTTCCGTGCAACCAATGCGCAGATGCCCGGAGAGCCCCCCGGTGGTGCCGAAAACCTGCTCGCAAGCCACCAGCAGCGTACTTTCCAGGCTTTCGGCGTGTCCGACCAGACGCTGCCCTTCCACGGTCAGGACGAAGCCTGAGGTTCGCGATTTCTCGAACAGCAAGGCACCCAGGCATTGCTCCAGGGCACGGATGCGCCGCGACACCGTGGTGTAGTCCACGCCCAGGCGTCGGGCCGCACCGCTGGCGGTGCGCGCACGGGCAACTTCGAGAAAGAAGCGCAAGTCGTCCCAGTTCAGTGGGGGCTGCGTTGTGCGTTTTTGCATATCCATCGGGCTTTTCTGCCAATACATATGGGAAATATGCCCTTATATACTCGCATCTCACCCAACTTGGCCAGCGTCGTTTTCCGGCCAGGAAAGTCCCCTCCCCAATAATAAATAACGAGGGCTGACAGCATGAGCGCATGGATAAACCCCGGCCTGCACGCCGGACGCAAACAGCTGCGCAACAGCGCAATCGCGACCACGGTTCTCGCCTGCCATTGGTCCGATCCTCTGCTCGCTTCGCAGCCGATCAGGCCCGCCCTCCTGCTCCGCCCACTCTCCTTCGAAAGATCGTCCGGGCGGCAATAACTCCAGCACATCCGCATTCAGGTGGCGCCCCGCATCGGGTCGCTACCCGGGTACCCGTACGCCCCTCAAAAGGCCGAACGACAAAAACAACTAGAAAAACGGAGCCTCACCATGACGACTGACCATCCGAACCACGCCCAGACCTGTGCACGGGTCAGGGCCAACCCCAAGTTCCAGCGTCTGGCGCGTCAGCGCGCACTGCTGGCCTGGACACTGAGCGGCGCGGTCCTGGCGATCTATTACAGCTTCATCATGGTGGTGGCTTTCGCTCCTGCCTGGCTGCACCTGCCGCTGTATGACGGCAGCCACCTCAGCCTCGGCATGCCAATCGGCGTGACGATCATCCTGTTGTCCTGGCTACTCACCGCCTGGTACGTGCACAGCGCCAACACCCGCTTCGACGTGCTCAGCTCGCAGATCCTCCAGGAGTCCCGCGCATGAAACGTCTGTCCGCCCTGCTCGCCCTCAGCCCTGTGCTGGCCCATGCCGACCCCATCATTGCGCAGAAGCAACCGCTCAACCTGCACGCCATCGGCATGTTTTTCGTCTTCGTCCTCGCCACCCTGCTGATCACCTGGTGGGCGGCACGGCGCACTCGCTCCGCCGCCGATTTCTACAGCGCCGGTGGCGGTATCACCGGTTTTCAGAATGGACTGGCAATCGCCGGTGACTACATGTCGGCGGCCACTTTGCTGGGCCTGTCGAGCCTGGTCTTCGCCAAGGGTTACGACGGCTTCGTCTACATCATCGGCTTCTTCGTCGGCTGGCCGATCGTCACCTTCCTGATGGCCGAGCGCTTACGCAATCTGGGCCGCTACACCTTCGCCGACATTGTCTCCTACCGCCTCGATCAAACCCGCGTACGCAGCTTTGCCGCCCTCGGATCGCTGACCGTAGTGTGCTGCTATCTGGTGGTGCAAATGGTCGGTGCCGGCCAGCTGATAAAGCTGCTGTTCGGTCTCGACTACCGCACGGCGGTGGTGGTGGTCGGACTGTTGATGCTGGTCTATGTGATCTTCGGCGGCATGCTCGCCACCACCTGGGTACAGATCACCAAGGCGGTCCTGCTGCTGGCGGGCGGCACCACCCTGGTGCTGATGGCCCTGAGTCGCTTCGACTTCAGCTTCGAGACGCTGGCCGCCCAGGCGGTGGCGGTGCATGCCAGCGGCGTGCAGATCATGGGTCCGGGCACCTTGCTGGCCGACCCGATCAACGCGGTGTCCCTATCCCTCGGCCTGGTCTTCGGCATTGCCGGTCTGCCGCACATCCTGATGCGTTTCTTCACGGTGCCCAATGCCAAGGAGGCACGTAAATCGGTGTTGTTCGCCACGGTGTTCATCGGTTTCTTCTTCCTGGTGGTCTGCGTCCTGGGCTATACCGCCATCGTCATCGTCGGCACGGATCCGCAGTACTACGTCGACGGCAAGCTCGGCGGGGCCATGATCGGCGGCGGCAACATGGTGGCCATGCACCTGGCGAAGGCGGTGGGCGGCAACCTGTTTCTCGGCTTCCTCTCTGCCGTGGCGTTCGCCACCATTCTCGCGGTGGTGGCCGGCCTGGCCCTGGCCGGTGCCTCGGCCATCTCCCATGACCTTTACGCGTCGGTATTGAAGAAGGGCTGCGCCGACGAGAAACAGGAAATGCGCGTGTCACGCATCGCCACCGTCTGCCTGGGCATCGTGGCGATTTCCCTCGGCATTCTGTTCGAGGGCCAGAACATCGCCTTCCTGGTCGGCCTGACGTTCGGCATCGCCGCCTCGGCGAATTTCCCGGTACTGATCATGGCCATGTACTGGGGCGGCCTGACCACCCGCGGCGCCCTCTATGGCGGCCTGACCGGCCTGGTCAGCGCACTGGCCCTGGTGATCGGCTCGCCGTCGGTGTGGGTCGGTGTGTTGGGGCATGCCCAGGCGCTGTTCCCTTACGACCAGCCGGCGCTGTTCTCCATGCCACTGGCCTTCGTGGTCATAGTGGTCGCTTCCAGGCTTGACCGCAGCGAGCGCGCCAACCGCGAGCGCGCCGCCTATGCCGACCAGTTCGTCCGTGCCCAGACCGGCCTTGGAGCTTCCATGGCCAGCAGTCACTGACGCTGATTTTTCCGGGGCTGACGCCCCGAGCGCGAGTCCGCTCCTTTGCTTCGCGCTTTTTTACACCCGCCCTGCGCCGCTCGGTGCAGGACACCCCACAAGCGCCCTTCCCTCGCCAATGCCAAGTGGCGCGGGAGCGGCTCGTCGACAACAAAAACAACAAAAGGCCTCCAATGAAACCCACCACCCTCACTCTGTTCCTGGCCGGCAGCGGCCTCGCTGCACAGGCTCATGCCGACTTCCTGGCCGACAGCACGGCCAGGCTGGAGATGCGCAACTTCTACTTCAACCGTGACTTCCGCCAGGCCAATGCCGCCCAGTCCAAGCAAGAAGAATGGGCCCAGGGATTCCTGCTGCGCTACGAATCCGGTTATACCGATGGCACGGTCGGTTTCGGTATCGATGCCCTTGGCCAGCTCGGCGTCAAGCTCGACTCCAGCCCTGATCGCTCCGGCTCCGGCCTGCTCAAGCGCGATAACGAGCCGCCCAAGCGCGCCAAGGACGAGTATGGCGAACTGGGCCTGACGGCCAAGTTCAAAGCGTCCAACAGTGTGCTCAAGCTCGGCACCCTGACCCCGAAGTTGCCGGTACTGCTGGCCAATGACTCGCGCCTGTTGCCGCAAACATTCCGCGGTGGCCAGTTGAACGTTCAGGAGATCAAAGGTCTGAGCGTCGACGCTGGGCGCGTGGATCGGGTCAACCAGCGCGACTCCTCGGACTACGAGAAAATGACCATCACCACCACCGGCGCCAAGGGCATTGTCGGTGGCCAGGCCCGCAGCGACGCCTTCAATTTCGCCGGCCTGGCCTACCAGTGGAACGAGCGGCTGAACACGGGCTACAACTACGGCGGCCTGGACGACTTCTATCACCAGCACCAGTTCAGTCTGGTCCACGTCCTGCCGCTGGGCGCAGGCCAGACGTTCAAGAGCGACCTGCGCTACGCCCGCTCCACCGACGATGGCCACAGCAACATCGACAACAATGCCTTCGGCGCCATGTTCACCTATGCCCTCGGCGGCCATGCCTTCGGCCTCGGTTACCAACGCATGAGCGGCGACACCGGCTTTGCCTATGTCAATGGCACCGACGCCTTCCTGGTCAACTTTGTGCAGATCAACGATTTCGCCAACAAGGACGAGCGCTCCTGGCAGGCGCGCTACGACTACAACTTCGCGGCCCTCGGTGTTCCCGGCCTGACCTTCATGACCCGCTACCTATCCGGCGACAGCATCGACCTGGGCGCCGGCAAACCCGACGGCCACGAATGGGAGCGCGACACCGACATCGGCTACGTGCTCCAGAGCGGCCCGCTGAAAAACCTCGGTCTCAAGTGGCGCAACGCTACGGTGCGCACCGCCCACTTCGGTAACGACCTCAACGAAAACCGCCTGATCCTCAGCTATACCCTGGCGCTCTGGTAAGTCCCCGCACAAGGCGTGCGCTGCCTGCATCGCTTGACGGTGCGGGCAGCGCACGCCTTGTGCATTTCTGTCGATTCAACGATGCAGCAGGCCCATGCTTTTTTGCACAACATACGGGATTTTTTGAGCATTCTTATTTGATTTATGCCTGCCTATACTCGATTCAACCACCTGGCCATGAACCCGGTCAGTCCCAATAAAAATAAATAGGGCACCCACCGTGAAGCTATCTTTGCTTGCCGTCGTCTCCCCACTTCCAGGTACCCGCGCGCGTCTCGGGAGCCTCCAATGAACAACCACTGCCAACCCTTCCTGGCCGCTCGTGATTTCCTCCTGGCCCACCGTACCGACTACGCCACCGCCGTACGTGACTTCCGCTGGCCGCAGCTGCACGAATTCAACTGGGCGCTGGATTACTTCGATGCCATGGCCGAAGGCAACCAGGCCAACGCCCTGTGGATCGTCGAAGAGGACGGCAGCGAACAACGCTACAGCTTCCAGCAACTGGCAGCGCGCTCCAACCAGGTGGCCAATCACCTGCGTGCCCTCGGCGTGCGCCGCGGCGAACGCATCCTGCTGATGCTCGGTAACGATGTCGCCCTGTGGGAAACCATGCTGGCCGCCTTCAAACTCGGCGCCGTGGTCATTCCCGCCACCGCCCTGCTGACCCCCGATGACCTGAGCGACCGCATCGAGCGCGGCCATGTTCGCCACCTGGTGGTCGGTAGCGCCCATGTCGACAAGTTCGACGGGCTGGGTGAAGACTGCAGCCGCATCTGCGTCGGCCCGTCCCCCGCCGGCTGGACCCCGCACAGCGCCGCCAGCGAGCATTCCGAGCAGTTCGAAACAGAGGGTCGCACACTGGCCACCGACCCGATGCTGCTGTACTTCACCTCCGGCACCACCTCCAAGCCGAAGATGGTGCTGCACAGTCACCAGAGTTACCCGGTCGGCCACCTCTCGACCATGTACTGGATTGGCCTGCAGCCGGGCGACCTGCACCTGAACATTTCGTCCCCGGGCTGGGCCAAGCACGCCTGGAGCTGCCTCTTCGCACCCTGGAATGCCGGTGCCTGCATCTTTATCCACAACACCGCACGCTTCAGCGCGCCAGCCCTGCTCGGCGTGCTCGAGCGCTATGGCGTCACCAGCCTGTGCGCGCCACCTACCGTGTGGCGCATGCTGATCCAGGAAGACCTGGCCAGTTACAAGACTCGCCTGCGCCTGCGCGAACTGGTGGGTGCCGGTGAGCCGCTCAACCCGGAGATCATCGAGCAGATCCTGCATGCCTGGGGCCTGTTGCTGCGCGACGGCTTCGGCCAGTCGGAAACCACCGCACTGGTCGGCAACACGCCTGGCCAGCGGCTCAAGCCGGGCTCCATGGGCCGTCCGTTGCCGGGCTACCGGGTGACCATGCTCGACCCCGATGGCGTGCCGGGTAACGAAGGCGAAGTGGCCCTGCCGCTGGACGTACGCCCGCTCGGCCTGATGCTGTGCTACGAGGACAGCCCGGAAAAGACTGCCGAAGTGATGCGCGACGGCTACTACCGCACTGGCGACACCGCACAGATCGACGACGAGGGCTACATCACCTTCGTCGGCCGTGCCGATGATGTGTTCAAGGCCTCCGACTACCGCATCAGCCCCTTCGAGCTGGAAAGCGCGCTGATCGAACACCCGGCGGTGATGGAAGTGGCCGTGGTGCCAAGCCCCGACCCCGTGCGCCTGGCAGTGCCCAAGGCCTATCTGATCCTGGCCCATGACGCACAGGGCAGTCACGAACTGGCCGGCAGCATCCTCGCGTTCGCCCGCGAGCACCTGGCGCCCTACAAGCGGGTACGGCGCATCGAATTTGTCAGCGAGCTGCCCAAGACCATCTCCGGAAAGATCCGCCGGGTGGAACTGCGGCAAATGGAAGTGCTACGTCGCCAGGGCGACGCACGTGGCCCGCAGGAATACTTCGAAGAAGACTTCCCGCAACTCAAAGGCTGACCCCCCGGGGCCGGCATGCCGGCCCCTCCCCCGAATTCAAACCCGACCACTCGGCCAACCACGCCGAGGGGACTCATTCGACCCAACGAAAGCAGGCAGGACCCGTAAATGACCTCTTCTATCGTTCCCAGCGTCAAGCTTCTCATCAACGGCGAATTCGTCGAATCGCGCAGCACCCAGTGGCGCGACGTGGTCAACCCGGCCACCCAGGAAGTCCTGGCCCGTGTCCCCTTCGCCACCGCCGAGGAAATGGACGCCGCCGTGGCCAGCGCCAAGCAAGCCTTCAAGACCTGGCGCAAGACCCCGATCGGTGTCCGTGCCCGTGTGTTCCTCAAGTACCAGCAGCTGATCCGCGAGAACATCAAGGAACTGGCCGCCCTGCTCACCGCCGAGCAAGGCAAGACCCTGCCGGATGCCGAAGGTGACGTGTTCCGCGGCCTCGAAGTGGTCGAGCACGCCGCCAGCATCGGCAATTTGCAGATGGGCGAATTGGCCAACAACGTGGCCAACGGCGTCGACACCTACACCCTGCTGCAGCCGCTGGGCGTGTGCGCCGGCATCACCCCGTTCAACTTCCCGGCGATGATCCCGCTGTGGATGTTCCCGATGGCCATTGCCACCGGCAACACCTTCGTCCTCAAGCCATCCGAGCAGGATCCGCTGGTGACCATGCGCCTGGTGGAACTGGCCCTGGAAGCCGGGGTACCCAAGGGCGTGCTCAACGTCATCCACGGTGGCGTCGACGCGGTGAACCTGATCTGCGACCACCCGGACATCAAGGCCGTGTCCTTCGTCGGCTCGACCAAGGTCGGCACCCACGTCTACAACCGCGCCACCCAGAACGGCAAGCGCGCGCAGTGCATGATGGGCGCGAAAAACCATGCCATCGTCCTGCCTGATGCCAACAAACAACAGACCCTGAACAACCTGCTGGGCGCCTCCTTCGGTGCTGCCGGCCAGCGCTGCATGGCCCTGCCCGTGGTAATCCTGGTGGGTGAAGCGCAGACCTGGCTGCCGGACCTGATCGAACGAACCAAGACCCTCAAGATCAATGGTGGTACCGAACCGGGCACCGACATCGGCCCGGTGATCTCCTGCGCCGCCCTGGAGCGCGTCAACGGTCTGATCGCCAGCGGCATCGAAGAAGGCGCGAAGCTTGAACTGGATGGGCGCAACCCGAGCGTGCCGGGCTACCAGGACGGCAACTTCGTCGGCCCGACCATTTTCTCCGGCGTCACCGCGCAGATGTCGGTGTACCGCGAAGAGATCTTCGGCCCGGTGCTGTGCGTCATGCACGCCGCCAACCTGGACGAGGCGATCGAGATCATCAACGCCAACCCGAACGGCAACGGCACTGCCCTGTTCACCCGCTCCGGCGCAGCCGCGCGGCACTTCCAGGAAGAGATCGACGTCGGCCAGGTCGGCATCAACGTACCAATCCCGGTACCGGTCCCGCTGTTCTCCTTCTCAGGTTCCCGCGCCTCCAAGCTGGGCGACCTGGGCCCGTACGGCAAGCAAGTGGTGACCTTCTACACCCAGACCAAGACGATCACCCAGCGCTGGTTCGACGAGGACGACACCGGCGGCGCGGTGAACACCACCATTACCCTGAAATGACCTTTGCCGGCCGGCGCCTTGCGTCGGCCGACGACAAGCGCGCGCAGGGTTTCCTGCGCCACTGCCCCCTATCGTAAAGGTAGCCAACATGCATATCGGATTTCTCGGCCTCGGCAACATGGGCGGCCCAATGGCCCGCAACCTGCTCAAGGCCGGCCACAGCCTGACCGTCTTCGATCCCTTCCCCCAGGCGGTCGCCGCCCTGGTGGAGGCCGGCGCCAGCGCCGCCGACTCACCCGCCGCCGTGGCCAAGGCCAGGGTTGAGGTGATCATCACCATGCTGCCGACCGCCGAGCACGTGAAGCAGGTCTATCGCGGCAAGGATGGACTGCTGGCCAATATCGGCCCGGGCGTGCTGTTGATCGACAGTTCGACCATCGACCCGCTGAGCACCCGCGAGGTGGCCAAATACGCCCTTGCCCAAGGCAACC
Organism: Pseudomonas sp. B1(2018); assembly: GCF_003097365.1. Classification (NCBI taxonomy): domain Bacteria; kingdom Pseudomonadati; phylum Pseudomonadota; class Gammaproteobacteria; order Pseudomonadales; family Pseudomonadaceae; genus Pseudomonas; species Pseudomonas sp. B1(2018). The sequence continues at coordinate 27,642 of NZ_PYUK01000021.1, read as the reverse complement.
CGATGCTCGACGCGCCGGTATCCGGCGGTACCGGAGGTGCGGCGGCAGGTACCCTGACCTTTATGGTCGGTGGCCCGGACAGCGTGTTCGACCAGGCCCTGCCGATCCTCTCGGCCATGGGCAAGAACATCGTGCACTGCGGCGCAGCAGGCAACGGCCAGGTGGCCAAGATCGCCAACAACATGCTGCTCGGCATCTCCATGGTCGGCGTCGCCGAAGCCATGGCCCTGGGTGTAGCCCTCGGGATCGACGCCAAGGTGCTGGCCGGGATCATCAACACCTCCACTGGTCGCTGCTGGAGCTCGGAGGTCAACAATCCGTTCCCGGGCGTACTGGAAAACGCTCCGGCTTCGCGCGGCTACAGCGGCGGATTTGGCAGCGACCTGATGCTCAAGGACCTGGGCCTGGCCACTGAAGCGGCCCGGCACGCGCGTCAGCCGGTCGCGCTCGGTGCCGTAGCCCAGCAGCTGTACCAGACCTTCAGCCTGCAAGGTAACGGCGGCCTGGACTTCTCCGCCATCATCAACCTGTTCCGCGGGGAAGCCTGAACATGAGCGAGCAGCAAGCCCCGGTGCTGGCCAGCGTACGCAACCGTGTCGGCCACCTGACACTGAATCGGCCAAGCGCGTTGAACACCCTGGACCTGCCCATGGTGCGTCTGCTCTGCCGACACCTGTGGGCGTGGGAGCAGGACCCGGAGATCGTCGCCGTGACCCTTCGCGGCGCCGGTGAAAAGGCCTTCTGCGCCGGTGGCGACATCCGCATGCTGTACGACAGCTACAAGGCTGGCGACAACCTGCATGAGCTGTTCCTCGAAGAGGAGTACGCCCTGGACGAGTATCTGCATGGCTACACCAAGCCAGTGCTGGCACTGCTCGATGGTTTTGTCCTCGGTGGCGGCATGGGCCTGGCCCAGGCCGCCTCGTTGCGGGTGATCACCGAACGCACGCGGATGGGCATGCCGGAAGTCGGCATCGGCTTTTTCCCCGACGTCGGTGGCAGCTATTTCCTGCCGCGCCTGCCGGGTGAGCTGGGAACCTACCTGGGTATCACCGGCTGCCAGGTGCGTGCCGCCGATGCCCTCTATGCGAATCTTGCCGACTACTACCTGCCCAGCGAACGGCTGGCCGAGCTGGATGCCTGCCTCGACCACCTGAACTGGACCGCTGCGCCCGTCGAAGACTTGCAGGACCTGCTCGCCGACATGGCCACCGAGCGACTTGCCGGCTCCGAGCTCAAGGCCTGTCGCCAGGCGATCGACGCGTATTTCGCCTTGCCCGATGTCCCGGCCATTCACGCCGCGCTGCAGCGCGAACAACGCCCCGAGCTGCAAGACTGGGCCGAGCAGACGGTGAAGCTGCTCGACAGCCGCTCGCCATTGGCGATGGCCACGACGCTCGAGTTGTTGCGCCGTGGTCGTGACCTGAGCCTGGCCGAGTGCTTCGCCCTTGAGTTGCACCTGGACTACCAGTGGTTCGACAAGGGCGACCTGATGGAGGGAGTACGCGCCCTGATCATCGACAAGGACAAGTGCCCACGCTGGAACCCGCCAACCCTGGCAGAGCTGGCACCTGCCCGGGTGCAAGCCTTCTTCAATGACTTTGAACGCGCCTCCGGCAAGCCCGTTCGTACCGCCTGACTGGCAGGAGACTTTGCAATGCACGATATCGAACTGACCGAAGAACAACGCATGATCCGCGACATGGCGCGCGACTTCGCCCGCAGCGAAGTTGCGCCGCATGCCCAGGCCTGGGAGAAGGCCGGCTGGATCGATGACGCCGTGGTGGCGCAGATGGGCGAGCTGGGCCTTCTGGGCATGGTCGTACCGGACACCTGGGGCGGCAGCTATACCGACTATGTGGCCTACGCCCTGGCCGTTGAAGAAATCTCGGCCGGCGACGGTGCCCTCGGCGCGCTGATGAGCATCCACAATTCGGTGGGCTGCGGCCCGCTGCTGAAATACGGCACCCCCGCGCAACAGGACAGCTGGCTGCCGCTGCTGGTCAGTGGTCAAGCGATCGGCTGCTTCTGCCTGACCGAGCCACAGGCCGGCTCCGAGGCGCACAACCTGCGTACCCGTGCCGAACTGCGCGACGGTCAGTGGATTCTCAACGGTGCCAAGCAGTTCGTCAGCAACGGAGAGCGGGCCAAGCTGGCCATTGTCTTCGCCGTCACTGATGCGCAACTGGGCAAGAAAGGGCTGTCGGCCTTCCTGGTCCCCACTGACAACGCCGGATTCGTGGTCGACCGACGCGAACACAAGATGGGGATCAAGGCCTCCGATACCTGCGCGGTGACCTTAAACAACTGCACCATTCCCGAAGCCAACCTGCTGGGTGAACGCGGCAAAGGCCTGGCCATTGCCCTGTCGAACCTGGAAGGCGGCCGCATCGGCATCGCCGCCCAGGCCCTGGGCATCGCCCGCGCGGCCTTCGAGGCTGCCCTGGGCTATGCCCGCGAACGCGTCCAGTTCGGCAAGCCGATCATCGAACACCAAAGCGTGTCCAACCTGCTCGCCGACATGCACACCCGGCTCAACGCCAGCCGCCTGATGGTCCTGCATGCCGCGCGCCTGAAAAGCGCCGGGCAACCGTGCCTGTCCGAAGCCTCCCAGGCCAAGCTGTTCGCCTCGGAAATGGCCGAACGCGTTTGCTCCAGTGCCCTGCAGATCCATGGCGGCTACGGCTACCTGGAAGACTACCCGGTGGAGCGCTACTACCGAGACGCGCGCATCACCCAGATCTACGAAGGCTCCAGCGAAGTCCAGCGCCTGCTGATCGCCCGCGAACTGAGCCACTACGCACTCTGACCCCCTCGAGCCGGACGCGACCGCCGCCTCCGGCTTTCACCTGCCTTCCCTCTCGCGGAGTTGCCCATGCCCGGCTTGCGCAATATTTCCATTAGCCGACGTCTGTGGCTGATTTTGCTGACATCCATCCTGATGCTGCTGATTCTCGCCGGCCTGATGCTCAAGCAGAGCCATGACGACCTTTACACGGCCAAGGCGCTGAAAACCCGCCACGTGGTCGAGACCGCCAGCGGCATCCTGCGCCACTTCCAGAGCCTGGAAGCCCAAGGCCTCAGTCGTGAGCAGGCGCAGCAGCAGGCCATCGCGGTCATGCGCGACTTGCGCTACGACCACGAGGATTACTTCTGGCTCGAAGACCTCGACACACGCATGGTCATGCACCCCAATGCCAAGCTCGAGGGCAAGCGCATGGCCGGTACACTCGATCCGGACGGCAAGGCGCTGTTCGACGAAATGGTCGCCACCGCCAAACGCGATGGCGCCGGGCTGGTGCACTACCGCTGGCCCAAGCCGGGTTCCGATGCGCCAGTGGAGAAGGTTTCCTACGTCGAACTGTTCAAGCCCTGGGGCTGGATTGTCGGCTCGGGCATCTACATCGACGACGTGCAGGTCGAGTTCCGCCGCCAGCTGCTCCAGGCTTTTGTCATATTGCTGACGATCACCCTGATGCTCAGTGCGCTGATCCTGCTGATTGCCCGCAGCATCGCCTCGCCACTGACGCGAGTGGTCGATGCAATGGAAAACATCGCCAGCGGCGAAGCCGATCTGACCCGTCATCTGGATAACCGCTGGCGCGATGAGCTGACGGACTTGAGCGGTCATTTCAATGTGTTCACCAACAAGCTGCGTGGCGTGATCAGCCAATCCATGCAGTCCGCCGACAGCCTGGACCAGGCTTCGAAGTCGCTCGGTGAAATCGCCGCCGATAGCCAGAACCACAGCCAGCAGCAATCGCAGCAGATGGAGCTGGTCGCCACCGCCATCCATGAGGTCTCCTACGCCGTGCAGGAAGTGGCCAGGAACGCCGAGCACGCAGCCAACGAAGTTCGCCAGGCCGAAGAGCAGGCACGCCGGGGCCAACACAACATCGACAGCAGCCTGCTCCAGATCGACCAGTTGTCCGATACCATCGGCCAGGCCGTCGAGGTGATCCAGAGCCTGGCCCGGGAAAGTATCCAGATCGGCAGCGTGCTGGAAGTGATCCGCGCCATCGCCGAGCAGACCAACCTGCTCGCGCTGAACGCCGCCATCGAGGCGGCGCGCGCCGGCGAACAGGGTCGCGGCTTCGCGGTGGTGGCCGACGAAGTGCGCCTGCTGGCACAGCGCACCCAGCAGTCCACCGCGCAAATCCAGGACATGATCGAGCGCCTGCACGGCAACTCCGAAGCCGCGGTGGATGTCATCAATGCCAGCAGCCAGGCCGCTCGACAAACCGTGGAGCAGGCCCACCAAACGGCTGAAAGCCTGCACCAGGTACTCGGCGCACTGCGCAATGTCACTGAACTGAACGCCTCGATCGCCAGCGCCACGCTGGAGCAGTCACACGTAGTCGAAGACATCAACCAGAATGTGACCCGAGCAGCCTCACTGGCCCACGAAAATGCCCAGGCAGCAGACCGTTCCAACGCGGCGAGCCAGGAACTGGGCCAACTGGCGGGTCAGCTCAATCGGCTGTTGGGGCAGTTTCGCGTATGAGGTGGATGAGCAACATGCAGACTTCCGGATCCCTTTTTGCCATGCCTGTCGACGAAGCGCGCAACACGCGCTACCTGGAAACGCGGCACAAGGCGGTCGAGCTGTTCGCCAGGCACGGTTTCAGCCGGGTCAGCATGCGCGACCTGGCCACTGGCCTGGGGATCACGGCCGGCTCCCTCTACAACCACATCGATAACAAAGAGGCACTGCTGTTTGAACTGATCGAGGAGCTCTACGAAGCGTTGCTTGATGGCGCCCGCCTGGTGACCCGGCGCAAATCCGCCCCTGCTATACGACTGCAGGGCCTGCTTGAGGCGCACCTGCGGCTGCACGAGCGCATGGCCGCGCATTTCCGCCTGGCTGAGTACGACCTCCATTGTTTGAGCTGCGAACAGCAGGCCTCGATCCTGACCCTGCGCGGACGCTACGAGGAACATCTGGTGGAGGCCATAGAGCAACTCACCGGTAAACCGGCTGGCGCCACCCTGCGCGCGACCATGAACGGCATCGTATCCCTGCTCAATCAGCTGCCGGCCTGGGTCGGGAAGCCCCAGGCCGGCATTGGAGCACGCCGCAAGCTGCTGCATGAGATGGTGATGAGCACGCTGCAGGGGGCATTGCGTGCAACTGAGGCCGCAGACCTTACACGCCCGGAAAAGCCACCGCTCCAGCGCTTATGAAGCATGCAGTGGCCAAGCGACGTCTTGGCCATCAGCCCTATGAATTTGCAGCGACGGCATCCCTGCCGATCAGCCTGTGAACCGAACGAGCGCCGCTAAAAAAACGCTCTTTCGCCCCCCCGGAAAAATCATTGCGAAACCCCACAGAAACGCTCACCAGTGCCTGGACCGACCGGCCACGGGTGCACGTTGTCACGCCCGAGACTGATATGTTTTTTTTCAGTTGTATTGCATATGGGTTTTTATTGTGTCATTTATAGCCTCGCCGATCACAGGACTGATCCACCGCGCCAACCCGGATGGCGGGCACCCGTTCCCCCAACGCCCTCCAGGGAGTCAACAATATGAACAAGACAGAACTTCTAGGTGCTCTGGCGCTATGCGCTTTCAGCTTTCTGGCACATGCCGACGAAGACAGCCTGCGTATCGGTATCGAAGCCGCCTACCCGCCCTTCTCCTTCAAGACACCGGAGGGCAACGTCAGCGGGTTCGATTACGACATCGGCAACGCCTTGTGCGAAGAAATGAAGGTCAAGTGCGAATGGGTCATTCAGGAGTTCGACGGCATGATCCCGTCGCTCAAAGTGCGCAAGATCGATGCCGTGCTGTCGTCGATGTCCATCACCGAAGACCGCATGAAGTCCGTGGACTTCAGCAAAAAGTACTACCACACGCCGGGCAAGTTCGCGATGAAGGCCGGCAACGTGATCAACGATCCTCTGGTCGACCTCAAGGGCAAGAAACTCGGCGTGCAACGCTCCTCGACCTACGATCGTTTTGCCACCGAGCAACTGGAAAAAGCCGGCGTCGTCGTGGTGCGCTACTCCTCGCAGAATGAAGCCTTCCTTGACCTCGCCTCGGGTCGTCTGGACGCCACCCTCGCCGACATCGTCAACACCGATGAGAGCTTCATCAAGACAGCGGCGGGCCAGGGTTTCGCATTGACCGGGCCCGACATCAACGACCCGAAATATTTTGGCCGGGGCGCCGGGATCGCCGTGCGCAAAGGCGACAGTGCCAACGTTGCGCGCCTGAGTGCCGCGATCGATGCCATTCGCGCCAATGGCAAGTACCAGCAAGTGATGGCCAGGTACTTCGCGTTCGATATCTACGGCGAGTAAGCCTGCGTCCTGAAACCTGAAACCTGACCCCGGCGCCGGCCCCTGCAGGCGTCTGCCGGGGCTTGTCCTGCGCGCCTCGCGGCGCTCGCTTGAGGAACTTCATCATGCTCCACGGCTACGGATCGAGCATTCTCGATGGCGCCTGGCTGACCATCAACCTGGCCTTGACCTCCATGTCCCTGGCGATTGCCCTGGGCCTGATCGGTGCGGCCTTTCGCCTGTCGCCGCTCAAATGGCTGGCCCTGCTCGGGGAAAGCTACACCACCCTGATTCGCGGCATTCCAGACCTGGTGCTGATCCTGCTGATCTTCTACGGCGGCCAGGACCTGGTGAACCGCCTCGCCCTGGCGCTCGGTTACACCCGCTATATCGACATCAACCCCTACATCGCCGGCGTCTGCACCATGGGCTTCATTTTTGGCGCCTACCTCTCGGAAACCTTTCGCGGCGCCTTCATGGCGATCCCCAAGGGCCAGGCCGAGGCCGGCGTGGCCTATGGCATGGGCGGTGCGCAGGTGTTCTGGCGAATCCTGGTACCGCAGATGATTCGTTTCGCCATTCCCGGGTTCACCAACAACTGGTTGGTACTGACCAAATCCACCGCGCTGATCTCGGTGATCGGCTTGCAGGACATGATGTTCAAAGCCAAGAACGCAGCGGATGCCACACACGAGCCCTTCACGTTTTTCCTCGCGGTGGCGGCGCTGTACCTGATGCTCACCAGCCTGTCCTTGCTGGTGCTGCGCTATCTGGAAAAACACTATTCGGTCGGCATCAAAGCCGCCGAATTGTGAGGGGAGCCACCCATGATTCTCGACTACAACCTGATCTGGGAAAACCTGCCGCTGTACTTCAACGGCGCCTTGTTGACCCTCAAAGTCCTGCTGATTTCCCTGGCCCTGGGCCTGGTGTTGGCGATTCCGTTGGCGCTGATGCGGGTGTCGCGATCGCCGCTGATCAACTTCCCGGCCTGGCTCTATACCTACGTGATTCGCGGCACGCCAATGCTGGTGCAATTGTTCCTGATCTACTACGGCCTGGCGCAGTTCGAAGCGGTGCGCCAAAGCGCGCTCTGGCCTTACCTCTCTAGCGCCACCTTTTGTGCCTGCCTGGCCTTCGCGATCAACACCAGCGCCTACAGCGCAGAGCTGCTGGCCGGCAGCCTGAAGTCCACCAACCACGGCGAGATCGAAGCCGCCAGGGCCATGGGCATGTCCCGCCTGACCCTGTACCGGCGCATTCTCATGCCGTCGGCCTTGCGCCGGGCATTGCCGCAGTACAGCAACGAAGTGCTGATGATGCTGCAAACCACCAGCCTGGCCTCCATCGTCACCCTCGTCGACATCACCGGGGCCGCGCGAACTGTCAGCTCACGGTTCTACCTGCCGTTCGAGGCGTTTATCACCGCCGGCCTCATCTACCTCGCCCTGACCTTCATTCTGGTGCGTCTGTTCAAGCTGGCCGAGTGCCGCTGGCTGGCGTACCAGGCACCGCGCAAGCACTAAGGAGCTGACATGGAGCACATTCAATACCTGTTGCCGTGGAGTGCCTCGGGCACCGAACGCACGCTGTCGCTGTTCCGCTTTGGCAGTGGACCACGCAAAGCCTACATCCAGGCGTCGTTGCATGCCGACGAGTTGCCGGGGATGCGCGTCGCCGTCGAACTCAAGCGCCGTCTGCTGGAACTGGAAACCCAAGGCCGCCTGACCGGGGTGATCGAGTTGGTGCCCATGGCCAACCCGATCGGTATCGCCCAGATGTTCCAAGCCACCCACCAGGGGCGCTTCGAGTTCTCCAGCGGCAAGAACTTCAATCGCGACTTCCCGGAGTTGGTCGATACCGTTGCACCGCTGCTGGAAGGCAAATTGACAGACGATGCCGACGCCAACATCGCCCTGATCCGCCGCGCCATGGGTGATGCCCTCGCTGCCCTGCCGGCACCGGCCTCGGAACTCGACGGCCTGCGCCGCCTGCTGCTGCAGCATGCCTGTGACGCCGATGTGGTGCTGGACCTGCACTGTGACTTCGAATCGATCATGTTGCTGTATGCGATGCCGCAACACTGGCCACGCTTGCAGTCACTGGCCGCACGCCTCGACGCGGAGGTCACGTTGCTGGCCGAAGGTGCCGGCGGCAGCGCCTTCGACGAAGCCTGCGCCATTGCCTGGCTGCGCCTGGCCGAGCGGTTTCCCGAAGCCAACATTCCCCTGGCATGCGCGGCCACCACCATCGAACTGCGCGGCATGGCCGACACCGGGCGCGAGCAATGCGTCGACAGCGCCCAGGCCATTCTCGGCTATCTCGCCGAACAGGGCCTGATCAGCGGTGACTGGCCAGCGGCACCGCCGAGCCGTTGCCAGGCCATGCCATTCGCCGGCGCCCAGTACGCCTGCGCACCCCATCCCGGAGTGGTGAGTTTTCTGCAACCGCTGGGCGCGCAGGTCAAGGTCGGCGATCCGCTGTTCGAAGTCATCGACCCGCTGACCGACCGCCATAGCGTGGTAAGCGCCAGCACCGACGGCATTCTCTATGCCCGCGAACGCCTGCGTTTTGCCCAGCCTGGATTGTGGCTGGCCAAAGTCGCAGGCATCACCCCCATTCGCCAGGGTCGCTTGCTCAGCGACTGATTCCAGAGAGTTCAAACCATGTACAAACTTGAAGTTCAGGACCTGCATAAAAGCTACGGCGCACACCAGGTACTCAAGGGCGTGTCCCTGCAAGCGCAGGCCGGCGACGTGATCAGCATCATCGGCTCCAGCGGCTCCGGCAAAAGTACCTTCCTGCGCTGCATCAACCTGCTGGAGCAACCCAATGCAGGCAACATCGTGCTCAATGGCGAACTGCTCAAGCTGGTGACCAACAAACTTGGCGGGCTGAAAGCGGCCGAACCCAGGCAGTTACAGCGCATGCGTTCGCAACTGTCGATGGTGTTTCAACACTTCAACCTCTGGTCGCACATGAGCGCTCTGGAAAACGTCATGGAAGCCCCGGTGCATGTGCTGGGCCAAAGCAAGAAAGAGGCACGGGAAAAGGCCGAGCACTACCTGGACAAAGTTGGTGTGGCGCACCGCATGCACGCCTGGCCGGCGCACATGTCCGGTGGCGAGCAGCAGCGCGTGGCGATTGCCCGCGCACTGGCGATGGAACCGCAAGTGATGCTGTTCGATGAGCCGACCTCGGCCCTCGACCCCGAACTGGTCGGCGAAGTGCTCAAAGTCATGCAGGACCTGGCACAGGAAGGCCGCACCATGGTGGTGGTGACCCACGAAATGGGCTTTGCCCGCGAGGTTTCCAACCAACTGGTGTTCCTGCACAAGGGCGTTGTCGAAGAGCGCGGCGACCCGCGTGAGGTGCTGGTCAACCCGCAGTCCGAACGCCTGCGGCAGTTTCTGGCCGGGAGCCTGAAGTAAGACCGCCACCCACCCGTCCACTGCTCGGCGCTGCCCTGACCAGGCAGGCTTGGGATACACTCCGGCCAACCTTGTCAGGGCATCAGGCACAGCCCTTCTCTCACCTTCAGGAAACGTTGAGCCGGATATGCCAACCCCATCGAAAGACACCACCGTCTATGCCGCGCCGGTCATGCGCAAACTGACGGAAATCGTTTCCGAACTGCCACCGTCACTGCGCAAGGTGGCGGACTTCATCCTGCGCCACCCGCTCAAGGCCGCGACGCTGACCATCGAGGAGATGGCTCAAGAAACACTGACCTCACCCGCCGCCGTCAACCGCCTGGCCAAAGCGCTGGACCTCGGCGGCTACAGCGGCATGAAGGCCGAGCTGGTCGCCACCTTGCAGCAGATGGTCTCGCCGGTCGACAAACTGCGCAACGAACTGGCCCATCGCCCGGGCGGCGCGTTTGGCCTGCATGAACAACTGCAGAGCGCCAGCAGCAACCTGGCCACGGCGGTGACCAACAACCACGCCGACACCTTTGAAGCCTTCGTCACTCGCCTGACCACGGCACGCAAAATCTACATCCTGGGGTTCGGCAACAGTGTTTACTTCGCCGGCCTCGCCGCGTCGACCCTGATGCCCTTCTGTGCCGACGCCACGGCCATCAGCATGGAGGGTGGCAACGAAAATGCCGCCTACCGCCTGGCCGCGATTACCGATCAGGACGTGTTGCTGGCGATCTCCCTGCCCCGCTACTCCCTCGACACCCTGCAACTGGCACGCTTCGCCAATGAACGCGGCGCATCCGTGCTGGCCATCACCGACTCACCCGCCTCGCCGCTCACCGGCATTGCCGAGCACACGCTGTTTGCCCCTTGCGACCACCCGGTGCTGACCAGCTCCAACATCGCCGTGCTGGCCCTGATCGAAGGCCTGGTCGCCGGCGTGATGGCGCGTAATAAGGAAGCGGTCAAACTGGCCACCGAACTGACTGAAAGCGTGATGTCGTACCTGCACATCCCTGCCAGCGGCAAACCCGCGAAGAAGTGATTGCGTTGTGGATTTGCCTTGCAGACCTGTGCCGTCACTGACAGCCATGGGTTGAGTCCACAGTGGTTTTCTGCCTCTTGCGACGGGCAGAAAACGGCCAGAAGCGGCCCGTGGCATTGACGATAAAATCGCAAGACTCCCACGTATTTTTACTGGACTTTAGGAGGCACCGGGAATCAGCTTCAATCGAAGCCAAGGACTAAGGATCGATTCTATACAAGAGCAGGGGTAATTAAGTTTTCGCACGAAAAACGTGGTGTTGTCGGGGATCTATCTCATATCGATTATCGCACTGGGGTATTAAAAATAATGGGTTCCCTCTCCATCTGAAAGCTGACCAAGAAGCAGCGATGCGTGGTCGTCCGCTTGGTTCGCTCTAAAACCAGAGCGAGAGGGCATATCAGCCTCTTTCGAAACGAACGTGGCATCACCAAGACATTAGTGATGCCACGGCCACGTGCATTTCTCCATCGATTACATCAATTCATCAGAGTCTCTGAACAACCAAGGCTGGCTGGCACGGTGCTTGACCTCAAATGCTGCAATCGCATCACCGTCTTGCAACGTCAGGCCGATATCGTCCAGCCCCTTAAGCAGGCAGTGTTTGCGAAACGCGTCGATCTCGAAACTCAACACTTTGCCGTCCGGACGGGTCACGGTCTGGGCCTGCAGATCGATTTGCAGCTGGTAGCCCGGATCGGCCTCGACCTGCTGGAACAGCTCGTCGACTTCAGCGTCGTTCAAGATGATCGGCAGCAAGCCGTTCTTGAAACTGTTGTTGAAGAAAATGTCGGCGTAGCTCGGCGCGATGATGCTGCGAAAACCGTATTCTTCCAGCGCCCAAGGGGCATGCTCGCGACTGGAGCCGCAACCGAAGTTCTCCCGGGCCAGCAATACGCTGGTGCCTTGATAACGCTCGGCGTTGAGGACGAAATCCTTGTTCAGCGGCCGCTTGGAGTTGTCCTGGTACGGCTGCCCCTCATCCAGGTAGCGCCATTCGTCGAACAGGTTCGGGCCAAAACCGGTTCGGTAAATCGACTTCAAGAACTGCTTGGGAATGATCTGGTCGGTGTCGACATTGGCACGATCCAGAGGCGCGACAAGTCCAGTGTGCTGGGTAAATGCTTTCATGCTGCGCTCCTTTAGATCAATTGACGGACGTCGACGAAACGACCGTTCACCGCGGCGGCGGCGGCCATGGCCGGGCTGACCAGGTGGGTACGACCGCCGGCCCCCTGACGCCCCGCAAAGTTACGGTTGGAAGTTGAAGCGCAATGCTCGCCGGACTCCAAACGGTCCGGGTTCATCGCCAGGCACATTGAGCAGCCCGGCTCGCGCCATTCGAAACCGGCTTCGAGGAAAATCTTGTCCAGGCCTTCCGACTCAGCCTGGGCCTTCACCAGGCCCGAACCCGGCACGACGATGGCCTGCTTGATGGTCGAGGCCACTTTGCGGCCCTTGGCAATCACCGCCGCAGCGCGCAGGTCTTCGATCCGCGAGTTGGTGCAGGAACCGATGAATACGCGGTCGAGGTGAATGTCGGTGATCGCCTGATTGGCGCTCAAACCCATGTATTTCAAGGCGCGTTCGATGGAACCGCGCTTGACCAGGTCCATTTCCTTCGCAGGATCGGGAACGTTCTGATCGACAGCCAACACCATTTCCGGCGAAGTGCCCCAGCTGACTTGTGGCTTGATCTGCGCGGCGTCGAGCTCGACTACGGTATCGAACCGGGCGTCGGTGTCAGACACCAGATCCTTCCAGGCTTCGACAGCCAGGTCCCACTCCGCGCCTTTCGGCGCGAACGGACGACCCTTGACGTACTCCACAGTTTTTTCGTCTGCAGCCACCAGGCCTACGCGGGCGCCGGCTTCGATGGCCATGTTGCAGATGGTCATGCGGCCTTCGACGGACAACGCACGAATTGCGCTGCCAGCGAACTCAATGGCGTGGCCGTTACCACCGGCGGTGCCGATCTTGCCGATCACCGCGAGGATAATGTCCTTGGCGGTCACGCCGAACGGCAATTGGCCCTCGACGGACACCAGCATATTCTTCATTTTCTTGGCGACTAGGCACTGGGTGGCGAGTACATGCTCAACCTCGGAGGTGCCGATACCATGCGCCAGTGCACCGAAGGCACCATGGGTGGCGGTGTGGGAGTCGCCGCAGACCACGGTCATACCTGGCAGGGTCGCGCCCTGTTCCGGAGCGATGACATGAACGATGCCGTGGCGGACGTCGTTCATCTTGAATTCGGTGATGCCATACTCGTCGCAGTTGTCGTCGAGGGTCTGCACTTGCAAACGCGATACCGGGTCGGCAATGGCTGCGATGCCACCCTTGCGCTCCGGCGTCGTCGGTACGTTGTGGTCCGGGGTCGCGATGTTGGCATCGATGCGCCAAGGCTTACGCCCAGCCAGACGCAAGCCTTCGAAGGCTTGCGGCGAGGTCACTTCGTGAATGATGTGACGGTCGATATAGATCAGCGCCGACCCGTCGTCGCGCTGCTTCACCAAATGCGAATCCCAGAGTTTGTCGTAAAGCGTTTTGCTAACCATCACACTATCCTCATTTGAGTTTTTATATGCCAAAAAACCTGGCTCGTGCGTCGACTCGAATAGCTAAAACTTTTTCCATTAGTTACGTCTGCATGCGAATCTTCAATTCGAGCACACACCGAAGCGATCCCGCTCAATCTAAGACAACAGAATATGGATTAACATTTAGGAGGCCCGGTTAGTTATATCGGTTAGTTGCACAATAGTGTCAGCCGTTGGCGTCGCCGATTTGGAGGCTTCGGATCGCACAGAGTTACGCACTTCCTCCAGTTCCTCGCCATTGAGCGCTTTATTCATCTTGAACGCGTCCAATGCGCCAACCCATTTAGCTATGGCCATCGTGCCTACACCATTGCCAATCGTATTCGTAATTCCTCGCGCCTCAGACATAAAGCGATCCACACCTAACAGCAAAACCATGCCAGCCACCGGGATGGTGTCAAGCGATGCCAGGGTAGCCGTCAGGATAATGAAGCCTGCCCCCGCCACGCCTGCGGAACCCTTGGATGTAAACATCAGAACTGTCAGCACAATCAACTGATCGGTCAATGTCAGCGGTGTATTCGTCGCTTGGGCGATGAATATAGCTGCAATGGTGTAGTAGATGGCTTGCCCATCGGGATTGAAGGTCAATCCGGAAGGAATTACGAGCCCTGCCACTGGCTTGGATACGCCAGCCTTTTCCATTTTTGAGATCATTTGCGGCAACACCGATTCGGATGAACAAGTACCCAACACGGTGAACAGCTCTTCTTTGATGTACTTCAAGAACTTCCAGAGGCTGAAGCCACTGTATCGGCAGATCGGCCCCAACACGAAAATCACAAAAATCGTGCAGGTCAGATAGACACAAGCCACGAGCTTACCCAACGAAAATAGGGAGCCGAATCCGTATTTTCCGATGGTGAATGCGATCGCACCGAAGGCACCGATTGGCGCCAGGCGCATTACCATGCTAACGATCCGAAACATGCCTTGCGTCAAGCTTTCGAGCATGTCCACGAAAAGTTTCGCACGCGGCCCGGCATTAGCAAGGGCTACCCCTAGCAAAACTGAAAACAATAGAATCTGCAGCACATTGCCTTTAGCGAAAGCATCGACGATCGTCTCGGGAATGATGCTCATCAAAAAGTCCATAGCCGATGTGTGCTTTGCTGCTGTGGAGTAACTGCTAAGACTTGACGTATCCAGAGAGGCGATGTCGACATTCATCCCGGCGCCGGGTTTAAATACATTGACGACCACTAAACCAACAATAAGCGCCAATGTGGAAACGACTTCGAAATAGATTAAGGCGCGGAAGCCAACCCGCCCAAGATCTTTCATGTTTTCCATGCCTGCGATTCCCGTCACTACCGTTAGGAATATGACAGGCGCCAAAAGCATTTTTATGAGTTTGATGAATGCATCACCTAAAGGTTTCAGCGCTGCACCTGTTTCAGGAACTAGCACACCGACGACAGCACCGATTATTACAGCGATTAGTACCTGTACGTATAGTTTTCCGAGCATTTTTTTCATTATAAAACCCTGAATTTTTATTTTTGTCAGGAGACATCGAGTAACCGGCTTTTGACCGACCTCGGGATATACTGAATTATTACTTGACGCAATTAAAAGCTGTCAGCGATTAATCAACGCCAGCAATGCGTTCGTCTAATGCCCATGTAGTCTTTCTGCTTTCATGTAGGAGCAAACCGGGTGCAAATATCTCCTCGAGTGAAGTCAAAGGCCTGATGTGAACCAATTTAACAGGGCAAAATTCGACGCCGAATTTCTTCGACAGCGTGTGCAAACCTTTTACGCCCGAGGCATCGTTTTCACGCCATTACACTCGCCTGAAACTTTAGCAATTTTTGTTCGCCTTATAATTGGATCCACCCGGCTCGCCGATTTGTGATCCTGCTGGCTCCAGGCTGTTCAGCAGAGTGTGATCGGAGTATATATATAGTGATCTCTACCCTGTGAGTTCTTTGAAATTACTACTTAATTAACTTTGAGTTACTAATGAACCAGACCCTCGATCTATCTTTTTTTCATCTCCTGGCCGAGAAAGGCAGCCTGGCAGCAACAGCCCGTGAACTGGGGGTAACGCCACCTGCGGTGAGCAAGCGTCTGAGCGCGCTTGAAGCACGCTTGGGCATTCGATTGGTCAACCGCACAACCCGCTCCATGAGCCTGACGGCTGAAGGTGAGATGTATTTCAGCCACGCCGAGCGCATCCTCACTCAGATCAATGAGGTGGAGCAGATGGTCAGCAGCTGCCGCGCCACACCCAAAGGCCTGATACGGGTCAATGCGACATTGGGTTTTGGCCGACGCTATATCGGCCCGGCTCTCGCTGCATTTCACACTCGTTATCCGGAAGTCAAGGTGCAGCTTGAAATCAGCGATCACCCTTTGGATCTTGCTACCAATGGTTTCGACTTAGCCATCCGGATCGGCAATCTGCCCGATGCAGCTTTCCATGCACGCAAGATAGCTTCCAATCGCCGACTGCTATGTGCCGCCCCCCTGTATTTGGAAAAACATGGCATCCCCACCCGGCTCGCAGACCTGCAAAACCATAGCTGCATTTTCCTGCGGCAGAATGAAGCGACGTACGGCGTCTGGAACTTCAATAAAGGCGGGCGAACTGAGAACATCAAAGTCCAAGGTGCACTGAGCTGTAACGACGGTGAAGTTGCCATGGACTGGGCATTGGAAGGGTATGGGATTCTGCAGCGTTCCGAGTGGGATCTCGCTCGCTATGTACGCAGCGGTCGCCTGAGGCTCGTATTGGAGGACCACACTGAGCAAGCGGATATCTATGCGGTTTACCCGCAACAATTGCATCTTTCGGCCAGAGTGCGCAGCCTGATCGACTTTCTAGTCGAGCGTTTTTCCAACATAAACAGTACGGGTGAAGACATAGGCCATCCTGATGTTGCGACGCTGACAAACTGACGGGCACTGCTCGAAATGATCATCAAGCGAATGGCGAACGGTTAACGGCATAGCAATTTTTTACATAACGGACCTGGTTAGGAGTTCAACTTCCAATTTGAATCGTTAGCCATCAGCGCTGCTGCCCAGTCGACGAAGACCCGTACCCGAGCAGACAAATGCCGTGAATAGGGATAGACGAGACTGATTGGCATGCTGCCCAAGGTCCAGTCCGGCAGCACCTCCACCAACCTCCCGGACCGAAGGTGCGGATTGGCTTCAGCCAGAGGCACTGAAACGATGCCAAGCCCTGTGAGTCCGGCTGTGATGTACGCGCCACCATGGTTAAAGCGCATTGCCGGCATCTGATCGATCGCGAAGCTTTTATCGCCGTTCTGGAGCACGGCAGTCAGCTGTTTGCCTGACCCTGGAAATGTGAAACCGAGATACCGGTGTTCCAATAAGTCGCCGGGTTTGAGTATAGGGTTGATATTGCTCAAGTAAGCTGGTGAAGCGCAAAGGCAAAAATGCATCTGTCCAACCGAACGGCAAACCAGTTCTTGGTCCGTTACCGGCCCGCCCCGAAACGCACAATCAATGCCCTCCTGCACAAGATCAACCACGCGTTCACTACAACCAATGTCCAGTTGGATGTTCGGGTGCAATGCCGAAAAATCAGAAAGCGATGGAATGATGAGGCAAGTCCCAACCGGCGACGGCATATCCACCCGCACTCTGCCTCGCGCCTCGCTACGAATTTGCGAAACCGACATTTCCAACTCGTCTATATCTTCGAGCACTGCGCGGGCCCGCTGATAGTAAGCGGCACCATCGGTGGTGGGAGTCACCCTTCTTGTGGTTCTGTGCAGCAGTTTGACTGACAGCAGCGATTCAAGGCCCTGTATCTGCCCTGAAATTGTGGTCTTCGCCACGTTCAATGAATCCGCTGCCCGAGTAAAACTTCCCACCTCGACAATACGGCAGAATGCTCGCATCGCTTCTAATCGATCAAAAGCCATTATTATCCGAGTTCTCGCACAGTGAAGCCGATATCACCAAGTTTATCCAGAATTCCACAGCCAAATATAGTCACTTCAAGACCGAAGCCTTCGGCTGCCTGGAGAGAGACATGAATTCGAAACGCCTCAACTATTACGCCGCCGCCCCTGTAGCGATGAACGCCATGATGGGGCTTGAAAAAGCCGCTTCTGACTCAGTGCTCCCACGCTCCCTGCGCGAACTGGTCCGCATCCGGGCGTCTCAAATAAACGGCTGTGCTTACTGTATTGACATGCATACCACTGATGTTACCCATCAGGGTGAAACCCTACGTCGCCTGGCGGCTTTGAGTGCCTGGAAGGAGACACCGTTTTTCAACGAGCAGGAGCGCGCGGCTCTGCTTTGGACCGAGACGCTGACGCTGGTTGCAGCCACTCATGCACCGGATGATATCTACGAAAAGGTCGCCGCCGTTTTCAACGATCAGGAGCTCGCTGAATTGACCTTTGTCATTGCTGTAATCAATGCATGGAATCGCTTTGGCGTGGGCTTTGCGATGCAACCGGAGTGAACGCCATGAAGCTGCCAATCAATACCAGTGTCGACGTCAGCATTCCCGACAGCCAATTAGCGCGCGAAGCGACGCAACTCATTCGCGACACCGAAAGCGAGTTGCTGTTTTCGCATTCGACCCGGGTCTATTTCTGGGCCGCCCTGATGGGTCAACGCAAGGGGTTGATCTTCAATCCGGAGCTTCTATACGTGGCCTCAATGTTTCATGACATCGGCCTGACCTCGAAGTACCAGAAGAGTCAGCTTCGCTTCGAAGTCGACGGCGCGAATGCCGCACGTGAATTTCTACACAGTCATGGCATCGGCGAGGATGATATAGCGAAGGTCTGGAATGCCATTGCTTTGCATACGACACCGGGCATACCGGAACACATGCATCCAGAGATCGCCCTGGTGCAGGCCGGTGCCGGGATGGACGTGGCTGGACGTGGCTTCGAGCAGTTCAGCGAACAACAACGTGAAGCGGTGATCGCTGCATATCCACGCGAACCCGGTTTCGCTTACAAGATGATTGACGAGTTTTACCGCGGGATGAAAAACAGGCCGGACAGCACATTCGGTACCTTCAACGATGACTTCCTTGCCTTCAAAGATCCGGGTTTCAAGCGAAAAGATCTTTGCAGCATTATTTTGTGCTCACACTGGGAGCATCGTTAAAGCTCTGAACATCCGCACTTTCTGCCCGATAAATCCTTCCTCCGGGCCATGAGTGCAAGGTCAGTGACCTGGCACTCATGGGGTAGCCATCAGACGCAAATTCATATCAGACCGCGGCTGCCTGCATAGTCGGCTACCACTTGATTCAATGCAGCGCTCATTGCGCGCTCATCTTCGCTTGTCAGCGCCATTTCAAGGCAGTCCATGTACCCCAGCAATTGTGCCTTGACCCGATGGGCGAATTCCGGACTCACTTCCTGGTCCTCATAGAACAGCACATACGCACGACAGAACTCGCCAATAACGAAACACATCGTCGCGTGTTCGGGAACATTGCGGATGATCTGCTCACACTGCACGCGCACGCGTTTGAAGGCGTCCGTGCCGGGCAAGGCTTGGCGAAATTCCTGGACTGCGGTGGAAAAATTCATGACTGACTCCTTGGACGTAATTAACGATCGAATGCCAGGCGCTGGCCGTGCTGGCCCGACAGGATTGCCATTCCATCCCAGACTCTTTGCCCATTGACGAAGGTGCTGACAATGCTCGAAGAAAAGGTGTTGCCCTCGAACGGACTCCAGCCGCATTTGGATAAGACCTCGGCGCGCTGGACGGTGTGCTGCCGACAGGGATCGACCAGTACCAGGTCAGCGGCATAACCTTCACGCAAGAAGCCTCGATCTTTGACTTCGAATAATCTTGCAGGGGCATGACTGACTGCCTCGACCACCCGCTCGAGAGTCAATTCACCCGCGAACACCCTCTCCAGCGCCACTTGCAGGGCAAACTGCACCAATGGGACGCCTGACGGGGCTTTCTGGTAAGGGGCGTTTTTCTCTTCGAGCAAATGAGGTGCATGGTCAGTGGCCAGCACATCAATGCGCCCTTCAGCCAACGCCCGGACAATCGCCACTCGATCGCGCTCGGTCTTGACCGCCGGATTGCATTTGAGCCGCATCCCCAAACGCTGGTAATCGCCGTCATTGAAGTGCAGGAAATGCACACAGGTTTCCGCAGTAATGCGCTTGCTCGCCAACGGCCCGAGCTCGAAAAGCTCCAGTTCCTCGGCAGTGGAAATGTGCAACACATGCAGACGCGCGTTGTGTTTACGCGCCAGTTCGATCGCTAGCCGGGTGGACTTTATACACGCCTCGCGCGAACGAATCAGTGGGTGCAGGTGCGCGGGTATGCCTTCGCCGTAACTGCGCAGGGCCTTTTGCAGGTTGTCCTCAATCATCGGCGAGTCTTCGCAGTGGGTGATGATCGTCACGGGCGAATCGCGGAAGATGCCGTTCAACACCTCGGGGTCATCCACCAACATGTTACCAGTAGACGCACCCATGAATACCTTGACCCCCGGCGTACTTCTGGGATCGATCGCGCGAATAGCCTCCAGATTGTCGTTGCTCGCACCCATGTAAAAGGCGTAATTGACAACCGAGGATTGCGCCGCGATTGCGTATTTGGCTTCCAGAGAATCGCGATCCAGTGCCGGCGGCCGGGTGTTGGGCATTTCCATGAAACTGGTGATGCCACCGGCTGCGCAGGCCCGGGATTCGCTGGCGATGTCGGCCTTGTGAGTCAAGCCCGGTTCACGAAAGTGCACCTGATCGTCGATCATTCCCGGCAGCAACCAAAGCCCCGTGGCATCAATTACCCAATCGTCCCTACGCGGCTCAATGGAAGGGGCAATCTGCGCAATCCGACCGCCCTCAATGCGCAGGTCGCTGCAAAAGCGCTGACCTTCATTGACCAGTGTTGCTCGGCGAATTAGCCAGGATTGTGGTGAGCGTTTCATAGCGTCAGTTCCTGTGTGGTGTGGTACAGCACCTCGGTGGCCTCGATGAAATCATCCAGCACCATTGCCTCATGAGGGTTGTGCGAACCGTGCTGGTTACGGATGAAGAGCATGGCGCTGGGGATCCCGGCGTTGGCGAAAACCGCAGCGTCATGCCCTGCACCACTCGGTGTCAGGACGCCCTCCCAGCCATGCTCGCGGGTCGTGCGCACAAAGGCTTCGACCCAGGGTTCATGCATGGCCGCCGGTTGCGTATCGATGCGTTTATCGAACTCGAACCGCACCTGACGGTGCTCCTCGATCTGTCGGACTTCATCCAGGATCAAGGCATGGAAGGCCTCCAGCGTAGGTTGATGCAGACTGCGGATTTCCAGGCTGAAGTTGACTTCGCCGGGTATCCGCGAGACTGCGTGATGCGCGGCGTTGGTGCCCAGGGTCCCGACCGTGACCACCAGATCGCGGTCGTCATTGAGCCACTCGCCCCACAACTGATCGATGCGCGCCACCAGTTCGCTGACGGCAAATACCGAGTCATGGCGGTCCTCACGGGACACCGCGCCGGAGTGCCCGTCCTCGCCCAGGCATCGCACCAGGTTGTGTCGCAGATTGCCGCGAATACCGGGTACTACGCCTATGGCTTGGCCCATTTTTTCCAGGGACTCGGCCTGTTCGATGTGCACTTCCAGATAACCGGCGAACTGCTGGCGGTCGATCAGCCATTGCTGACTGCGAATTGCATCCAGATCAGCGCCGACCGCCTGCATGGCCTCGCCCAGGGTCCTCTTACTGAAGCGGTTGACCAATGCCAGGTCGTTAGACGTGAGCCCCCCCATCAACGCTCGTGAGCCCATATAGGATTTACCAAACCAGGCGCTCTCTTCACCGCGCAGGCCTAGCACGCGAATCGGACGCTGGGTCCGAACCGCTTGCTCATCCAGTCGACACAAGCACAACAGCCCCGCGACGACACCCGCCAGACCATCGTAATTACCACCCTGGGGCACTGAGTCCAAATGTGAGCCAATCCAGATTGCTGGTTGCCCGTCGTCATCGGCCCGTTGAAAAAACACGTTGCCAGCAGGGTCGGTGAGAACCCGCAAACCATTGTCACGAGCGAACTGCGACAGGTAGGCAATCGCAGCGTTTTCGCCAGCACCATAGCTCTCACGGGTAATGCCGATTTCCGGGTCACGGGACAGTTCACTGATTTCGCTGAACATGCGCCGCGCTTGTTGCTTCCAGAGAATGCTCATGGCAAGGCTCCAAAGGCTGCGGCCGGTGAATCGTCGAGGCTGCCGACCAGTGCGCTCAAATGGCTGATGCCCTTGCGCCGGCAATACACTTCCAGTTCATTGACCATCAGGTTCATGGTCTTTGGATGAATGAAGGTAGCGGTACCGACCTGCACCGCACTGGCACCGGCATAGATGAACTCCAGCGCGTCATCGGCAGTGGCAATGCCGCCGCAGCCGATCACTGGAATCTGCAAGGCCTTGGCGCACTGATAGGTCAATCGCACCATCAGCGGCTTGATCATTGCGCCGGAGATCCCGCCCATAAAATTACCCAGCCGTGCTCGACCTTTTTCGATGTCGATCGACAGCCCGAGCAAGGTGTTGCCAACCACCACAGCGTCCGCGCCTTCATCCTGCGCGGACAATGCGATGTCGACGATTTCGCCTGCGTTGGGGGTCAACTTGACCCACAGCGGCAACGAGGTACTGGCGCGCATCAGCTTGATGACCTGCCGCGTGGTATCGGCGTGCATACCGAACGACGCGCCGTGTGCTTCAATATTGGGGCATGAGATATTCGCTTCGATACCGGCCACGCCTGGCACATCGCTCAGGCGTGCTGCCAGTTCGGCAAACCCCTGGGCGGTCGGTGCCGAAATGCTGACGATCAGTGGCGAATCAAAATTGCGGTAGAACGGCACCACCTTCTCGATGAATAGATCGGCACCTTTGCTCGGGATCCCGATGGCATTCATCATGCCGTCGGCCAGTTCACACACCCGCGGCATGGGGTTGCCGGTGCGTTTTTCGCTGGTAATGGTCTTGGTGACCAAGGCGCCCAGATTGTTGAAGTCCAGCAGGTGGGTGAGCTCTTCAGCGAAGGTGCCGGATGCTGGCATCACCGGGTTCTTCAGGCGCAGGCCGCCGATGTTTACGCTGAGATCAATCATTCCAACACCTCCGCCAGGTCGAATACCGGGCCTTCCAGACAGACACGTTTGCCGATTTTCAAACCATCGACTTCGAAGACATCGACGCAGCATTGGCACATGCCAAGACCGCAGACCATTTGCTGTTCCAGCGCGACCTGGCCAGCGAGGCCCAACTCGTGCGACAAGCGTTTGAGCAGGCGAGTCAGGCGTTTGGAGCCACAGGTGAACAAGGCGTTGCTGCCCTCGTGGGTAATCACCTGGCGTAACAACGCTTCAATATTTTCCAGCGAACTGCTGCCATCCTCGTCGAGTGCGCAAATGACTTCGGCGCCCAGGGAGGCAAAGCGCTCGCGTGATAACAGGCTTTTTTCGCTGCGGGCGCTGAGCACTGCGGTCAGCTTGATCCCCAAGGCATGGGCTGCTTCGGCCAACGGCGCCAGGGTCGCCAAGCCGACACCACGGGCAACGATGGTCATATGTCGCCAGTTCGGATCAAGATCGAAGCCCTTGCCCAAGGGGCCGAGGATTTCCAGGGTTTGCCGCTCACTGAGGGTTTCCAGACCGAAGGTGCCCTTGCCGGTGACCTTGTACAGAAACTCAACCTGGCCAGTGACCGGGTCGGCCTTGTAGGTGCTCATCGGCCGGCGGAAGAAAGGTTTGTGTTCGCCTTCGCTGGGGCACAGCAAGTTGAAAAATTGCCCAGGCTGCGAATGGCACGCGGTGCCATCGGCTTGCAGGATCAGACGTTTGTATTCGTCGTTGACCCATTCGTTGGACAGCACCACCGCCAGCGTATCGTTAGGCGGGGTGACGGCGATGGCCTGGCAGCAGGTCGAAATTCCGGTCATTTTGAAAGCCCTCTTTGTTCTTGTTTAAGCGCTTTGTCTAATTTTTGATACAGTCGAGTGAAAAGAGAAGCAACGCCGCCTAAATCATTCGGCAGCGTCGCGACTTTCACTTCATCTCTGGAGTTTATTTTACGCCTTTGAAAAAGGATCGTCTAATTTTTGATACATTTTTTGCAAAAAATTTTTAGCTTCAACCGTTCGTTTCAAATACCTATTTTTGCTGCGCTGACAGCGGGTTCGCCAACCGAGCTTCACCGCCGTGGCCTTGACTGCGTGGCAGCAGGAACAGCGTGGCGGCCATCGCCAACAAGTAGATTGAGGCGAGCAGCATGATTGCCGCCGAAAACGAATACGCCAGGGCTATCGCTCCGACCACCAGTGGCCCGAATCCACCGACCCCGCGTCCGACGTTGAACAGTACGTTTTGCGCAGTGGCCCGGACTTGAGCGGGATAGAGATCCGAGATCAACGCGCCGTAGCCACCGATCATGCCATTGACAAATATGCCCATCACCACGCCAGCGAACAGCATGCTGATGGGGTCACTCAGGTTGGCATAAACCAACACCATCCCCGCTGCGCTGGCCTGATACAGCAAAAAGATCCGCCAGCGGCCGAAGCGGTCCGCCAGTTGCCCGAACAACCAGATGCCGAAGGCCATCCCCACTACCGTGGCAGCGGTCCAGGTGCCGGACGCGGTCAGCGAGAAACCGAACTGGCGCGACAGGTAACTGGGCATCCAGATCATGATTCCGTAATAACCGAAGTTCTGCACCGAGGTCAGTACCATCACGCCGATACTGGCTTTGGTGGTTGGCACATCCTTGAACAATTGGCCAAAGCGCTGGGTAAAGGAGATAGGGTTGACCGAGGCTTTGATAAACTCCTCCGGCTCGCCCATGGTGTGGCGAATCACGAAGGACAACAACGCCGGCACCAGTCCGACCAGAAACATTCCGCGCCAACCGATATGTGGCAACAGCAGCGGAGTCAACAGTGCAGCTGCCAGTACACCAGCCTGCCATCCCATGCCGACGTAGGATGATGCGCGGTTGCGCTTGTTGGCCGGCCAGGTCTCGGCGATTAGCGCCATGCCGATACCGAACTCGCCGCCCAGGCCAAATCCGGCCAGGGTTCGGTAAGTCAGCAAGTCCCAGTAACCCTGGGCCAGCGAGCACAAACCGGTGAAAACTGAAAACACCAGAATGCACACGCTGAGCATCTTCACCCGGCCATAACGGTCGCTGAGTTGGCCGAAGATCAAGCCGCCCGCCACAGCACCGAGCAACGTCCAGGTGACCAGCGAACCTGCTTCGGAGGTGGTCAGCCCCAGGCCGAGGGTGATGGCCGGCAACATGAAGCCGAGGATCAGCAGATCGAAGCCGTCCATGGCGTAGCCGGTCACGCTGGCGATCAACGCCTTGCGCGGTGACGCATCCGCCTTGACGGCGCTTGAGTCGTTATGAGTTTTCACAATCATTACCTCTTATTGTTATCTCTGGTTGACGGGTGAGCCGGGATCGGGGTCGCCGCCTGACTCGTCCCTGGAAGGAAACAGCGCCGTCCTTCTTGCGCCGGAGCGATGCGCTGAGTCTACGAACAAATGAGACGTCTTGTCTAATTTTTGATACGGAACCGGCGAAAAATTAAGACCCCGCTTTTTACAGGTGCCACTCCAGGTTGATCGATAGCGCATCGACATCCGTACCCGGCCCCTTCTCATTGCCGAACTTGTTGCGCCAGTACTCGTATCCAGGCCCGATCCACAGCACGTTTTTTTCGCCCCAACCCAACTGCCCGACATCCAGCATCAACGAAGTGCGCATCAACTGTTCAGCGGCTGTGGGCCGGTTCTGATAGTCGTCACCCTTCTTGCTGCTGTAGGTGTAAAAGCCCTGGAATTTGAGTGGCAGCGGTCCCGCCATGAACGGCACGCCCCACGTGAGGTTGAACTGAAAGAACGGATCAAACAGTAGATCGTTGTGATTACCTGGCTTACCGCACACGTCCAGACCGCAGTGATTCCATTCCCGGGCGTAGAGCACGCTGGCGTCGAGAAAACCCGCGGGCAAGGCAAACTTCAGCGTCGGACCAAGCACCAACAGGCGTTTTTCAGAAGCGAACTCATTGTTCTTGGTGTTGAAGTCAAAGCCGGCGGTCAAGGCCACGTCCTTGACCGGGCCGAACGCCAGCGGCTTGTCGAATACCTTGCCGTACTGCAACTGGTTGCGATATGTCAGGTAAAACTCGGTAGCACCGGTGCCTCCGCCCTTGGCTGGGTCGGTACTGTCTGACTTGAACACATCCAGGTTAATGAAGTTTTGCCCCAGCCTGTAGCTGCTGACATGGGTAATTTGCAGAATGTTTTTCGCCACATCCTTGGTTTTGCCGGGATCGCTGTAATGGTCGCTATAGCGGTAGCCAATCAAAGTGTCGCTGTAGCCAGGCGCCGCCAGCGCGCAAGGCGTCACGACAGCCAGTGAAATCGCCAGCAATGACGGTAAGCCTATTGAATGGTCCATTGTTGTGCTCCGTATTTTTATTGATTTAGGGGCGAATCAGGTCACGCAATCAGAGTTATCTGTTCACGGCCTCACGTTTTGTTTGCGGTGCGACAAGGTCAAGGGTTCAGGTCGATGAGGTTCTCCGGGACTGGTTTTCAGGCATGACAAACCCAGTGCGCCTCAATAAAGGCGACGGGATTCAGGGTTCTACATCAGTGAGAAAGGGACTGCTCGCCAGGGATCATCCTGGAGCCAGGCTCGGCACAGGAATCTGGGGTGGGATATTCATGGACATGGCCGCACCATTTTTGTATTTTTTAGACAAACAAGTATTGCCCGTCTAAATATTGATACAACGAAGTCGTGAAGAGGTCAACAATTTCCTTGTTCGAACCGCATGAACGGCAGGCATCGTCCGCGCAGAAAATGGTTGGAGCAACGTGTTCCACCCCATTTACATTAGCAATTCGGAGTTTTAGTGAGCCAGATCGACTACCAGGCAATCGGTGAGCGCCTTCGGGCCTACCGCATCGGCCGCCAATTGAACGCCGACCAGGTGGCCGAGAAACTCGATATTTCCCGTGCAGCGGTGTATCGCCTGGAACTGGGAAAAATCGTCAAGCTCGAGACCCTGGATCGCCTGGCACAGTTGCTCAAGGTTTCCCTGACCAGCCTGTTGGGTTCCGACACCGAATACTTCGACAATGCCCTGGGTTACTTCGAGCGCATGCGTCAGCTGGAAGCGCGCTCGTTGAGCATCCAGTCGTACTTCGACCCATTTTCCTATCTATTGACCTCCCCTGCTTATTCCGAACTGTTCAAGACCATGCTCGACGAAGCACGGCCGAAGAATTTCGACGCAAACCAAGCGGCGATGCAGGCGCAGATTCTCGAGATTCTCAACGAACGTAAAGCGACGTTTTCCAAACAAAAGTTCGAGGTTCAATCAATCATCAGCCTCCGCCAGATCGAGCGCTACCTGCATATCGGTCTGGTCGGCCGCCTCGACCTACCACCAAGCGTCAGGATGGAGCGCTCACTGCTGGCGCGGCGCGAAGTCGAAAACCTGATTGACCAGATCGGTAGCGAAGGCTCGCGATTCAATATCTACCTCATCGACGAAACCCTGCCCAGCGCCACCTTCCAGATTTTCGAGCAACAGCACACGAGCTATGTGGCCGTCAGCCCCTACCGTCTCGGAGAACTGCCCAATATTCATACCGGCATTGCCAGCGTGAGCTCGTCACCCGAAGCCGTCGAAATGTACAGGAGCATGACCCGCGGGCTACTTGAGCGCGCGCATTCAGGTGAGGCGGCAAAACGGGAGCTGAGCAGGTTGTTGGCCAAACTCTGAGAAGTAGCGTTGTTTCGCCAGAGATGATGCGAGTTTGAAACGGCCTATTGGGCATCCCTTCGGGACACTCGAACAATGGATGGGTGAGGCGCACTTCATGACGCGAAAGCTGATCGGGGTGATTACGCAGATAAGCTTGAATGTGCTCGCCTACAACTCACGTTAAGATGGCCGTAATCATCTCAGCACCATGAGTCAGGACTTTCTTGTTCACGATGAGCGCGTTTGCTGTCGACCGGCAAGGCCGGAGGAGGCGATGTGAGACCATTCCCGCTCATACCTGGCGCCTCTTTGGACATGTTTCTTCAAGCGTGCCTGCCACGCAGAGACGCGGTTCCTCCAAACTTGACGGTAAAAGCCATCATCCCGGGCATCTCGAATGCTCGCTACAGGCTGGACCACGACCTGACGCCTTTCATTGAGGATGCGGTTCAGTCCAACAAGCGTGAGAGCGAGGAGCTCGCCAAGGCCGGGAAGCCGAACCATATCCTTCCGCTGGCCAATA